>JAFSSS010000010.1 GCA_017450925.1 Ruminococcus sp.
AAAATAAAGAATAAAGAATAAAGAAAAAAGGATAAAGAATAAACAAGGTATCGCCTATGGCGATGATCGTGTTTATTCTTTTTGTTTATCATATAAAGGTGCGGTCTCACGTTCCGTGTGACTGTGCATTGTGTAAGTAACGCTCCGGCGCAGATATGCATACAATACTACAGCCGCGGTCAAAGCTCAACGTGGCTGCACATTATCCCTCTCGGGGTAATGTCTATGAAAGCGTAGCAGGGACGGCGGCCGTCACGGGGAAGCGCAGCCGAGCCGGGGTTAAGTATGTGTACACCGTCATAATACTCGTAAAAGCGTGTGTGGGTGTGAGCGAAAAGCGCTATCTGCGCATCTACCTCCTTGGCCTTGTAAAACACACGCTCGACCGTGTATTTTACGCCCCAGTTGTGTCCGTGAGTGAAGAACACCTTCGTACCCTCGGCATCAAACACGCCGAAGTCCGGCGCCGAGGAGGAATAGTCGCAGTTGCCGGCAACATTCAGAATGGTCTTGTCGGGATATGCCTTGCGCATCCTCTCAAGATCCGACTCGCCGTCACCGAGAAAAATGAAAACGGGGGCGTCTTCATTGCGGGCAAAGATCTCCTTCACCGCCCGGAAATTGCCGTGAGAGTCTGCAAAGACTATGAGCCGCACCTGTTTCACCCCCTGTAGTTGATTTTTGTTCTATCATCTATTATTATAACATAAAATTTAGTATATGCAATAGGAAAAGGAGAATTTTTTATGAGCAATTTAAAAAATCCCAACGGCCGACAGCTCTCGTCGCTGCTGGGGCTTGCCGCATCGAAGCTCGGCACAGAGCCCTCCGAGCTGGAAAAGCTGATAAGATCCGGCAGGGCGGATAAGGCCGTCAGCGCACTCCCGGAGGATCAGCAGGCCAAGCTCAAGGCCGCTCTTGCCGACCCCGAAACGGCCAAGCGGGTGCTTTCCTCACCGCAGGCAAGGGCGATCTTAGAGAAGCTGAAGAAGTAGATCCGAAATGGACGATCTAATGGAAAAGCTCCGCGGCGTGCTGAACGACCCGGAGAGTATGCAGCAGATACAGGAGCTTGCGTCGATGCTGGGGGGCGGCGAGAAGCCCAACGAACAGCCGCCCCCGGCGGATATGCCCGACCTTACGAAGCTGATGCAGCTTCAAGGGGCGATGTCTCAAGCGGGCAAGGGGGATAAGAACATCGCCCTGCTTATGGCGCTTCGCCCGCTGCTCAAGGAGGAAAATCAGGCCAAGCTCGACAGGATAGTAAAGCTGTTCCGGCTTATGGCAATATGGCCCGTGCTGCGGGAAAGCGGACTTCTGGGAGGGGATCTGTTTGGCGGACTATAATGACAAGGATATCAGCACCATGCGCCGGGATGCGCTGCGGCGGATGCAGGAGATGCAGCGCCGCGCAGCGCCTCCTCCGGCCGGCAGTCCCCCGCCGGAAAAGCCGCCGGCCTCTCCCTCGCTGATAAGCTCGCTCCTCGGCGGCGGAAGGCTGCCGGGCGGGCTGGCTATAGACGAGGAAAAGGCGATGATCGCTATGCTGATCTACATACTGTACAAGCAGGGGGCGGACATAAAGCTGCTGCTGGCGCTGGGCTATCTGCTGATGTAAGGCTGTACCGCCGTCATCCGGCGGCGGCGCCCCGCCTTTTATCCTCAATTGCCGTCAGCAGCTCTCCCGCAAGACAGTAAAGCACCGAACAGACCGGCACCGATATGAACATCCCGCCGATGCCTGCTGCCGTGCCCCCGACCGTTACCGCCAAAAGCACCCACAGCGGCGGCAGCCCCACGCTTTTTCCCACCACCCGCGGGTAGATAAGGTTGTCCTCCAGCTGCTGCAGGAGCATCATGAATACCAAAAACCACAGCGCCTTTTCCAGACTGACGAACATGATGAAGAACGCTCCCGCCGCAGCTCCCGCGAAAGCCCCCACCACCGGCAGAAAGGCCGTTACCGTCACCAGCACCCCCACCTCTATCGCATAGGGGAAGCCGAACAGCTCCATTCCCAAAATGCATAAAAGCCCCAGTATGCAGGCCTCCTTGGTCTGGCCTGCGATGAAATCAGAAAAGGTGCGCTTGCACAGCCCCCCAACGCGGCATATCCTTTCCGCCGTCTTAGCCGGGAATACCGCCCGCAGCAGCCGGCAGAGCTGACCCTTCAGCTCCTCCTTGCGCAGCAGCATATATATCGCAAACACCAGCGCCAGCAGGAAATTCACCGCTCCGGAAAACAGTGCCAGCGCCAGATCCACCGTCCCCGTCAGCGTGCGGAACATTATCTCGCTGCTGCGCAGTACGGACTGTATCTTCCCGGTGATGCTTTCAGCCGTCAGCAGCTCCGGCGGGAGCAGCCGCCTAAGCAGCGAGGAGCCGCCTATCGCCTCGGAAATGGACTCTGCCAGCTCCGGCACCCTTTCCGTAAGCTGCGCGACCGTTTCACTTAGCCGCGGCAGCAGTATCGCTCCCGCCAGCACCAGCACTCCGCCGACGGCGGTCAGTGTCATCAGCAGCGAGACCGGCCTTTTTAGCCGTGAACGCAGCCTGCCGCTCCTGCCGGGCGGGAAGAACGTCCGCTCCGCCGCACGCATGGGGACGTTCAGTATCATAGCCAGCAGCACTCCGTAAAGCGCCGGTCTGAACAGCTCCGCCAGCCGCATCAGCGCCCCGAGGATATCTCCCGGCGCAAACAGCACCTTCAGCACCACCGCTCCGAACCCCACCGTCAGCAGCATCCGCAGCAATCTTCTGTCTCTGATAACGATCATCCTCCCATTATCAAGGTAGGATTATTATCTCACGCTTTCCGTCCCATATACAGAGCGCTGGCGCTAAAACAAAAAGGAATAAACAAGGAGTCCGCTGATCGGACGATTATAAAAATCATCGCCGAAGGCGGTACCTTGTTTATTATTTCTTATTTATTCATTCTTCTTTATTCATTTAGCGGGCGCTGCCCGAAGTAAACGCAAAGACACTTCTGCCGTGCTGCAGCAGAAGTGTCGGGATAAAAGCATTTGTACTGCGCCCGCGTTACAGCTTATCCGGGTCTTCGGTCTTTCTGGAGCAGCTGATCTCAAGGTTCCCGTTGCGAGTACGCAGCTCGTCGATCATAGCCTTCTCCTGCTTGGGATCCTTCAAGCTTATCTCGTAGGTCAGACGGTAGAGGCTGCCCATGCCGGTGGTCTTGGATGCGGTCAGCTCGGCGTGAGAGGTGTATTTCTCGAAGATGTCGTCAAAGATCTCGCTGTAGTCAAGGCTCTCGGGAATGGTGATGCCAAGAACCTTCATGGTGTCTCTCGTGCTGCCAAGGGGCGAGAGGGTGTAAAGCAGCGCGACCACGCATACGACAGCGGTGAAAACTCCCGCCAGCACAAGCTGGTTCGTGCCTGTTGCAAGGCCTACAGCCATTGCAAGGAAGATGCCGCAGATGTCCTTGGCGTTGCCGGGAACGGAACGGAAGCGGACAAGACTGAATGCGCCCATTACCGCAACACCTGTTCCCACGTTGCCGTTTACCATCATGATGACCACCTGAACGATGATCGGAAGGATAGTCAGCGCAAGGATAAAGCCCTTGGACTTCTTCTGTTTAAAGCAGAAGGTAAAGCTTATTGCGATGCCCAGCAGCAGTGAGACCGCGCTGCAAAGGGCAAAGGTCTCGTTTGTGATCGTCAGAGACGAGGTAGTGGTGGTTTCGATAGTAGTAACTAAATTTTCAAGCACAGTTGGTCACCTTTTCTTTCTTTTCGATATTCGTTTTCTTCTCGCCTGCGGCCGCCCGCCGTTCCTTTTCAAGGATCGTGTAGCAGGCGCCGTATTTTGAATAGGATGCGGGATAGATCTTCAGCTCGTCAAGTATGTGCGAGAGCCACATCGGCATTGCGTTGGTGATCTTGATCTCCATGATGCGTACTCCCTCGGGAAGAGCCTTTCTGCCGTAGGAGCCGTTCTCAAGCCGAAGATCGTCCTCGCGGAAGGTAAGGTTGCGGTCAAAGGTGACCCGCAGCTCCTTGTCCTCGTTGCCGAACATTGCGATCCTGTCGTAGCTTAGATACATTGCCGGAGCGATGCCCTTGTAGAATTTCAGAAAGTACATCAGCTCGTTCTCGATCTGCCTGTCGGGAGAGTTTATGCTCAAGCCCTTGTTGAAATCCCCGAACTGCTCCAGCTTCATTGATGTCCTCCGCTTATAGACCACGCTCTTGAACTTTTTCTTTATCTCCACAAAGAGCGTTCCGTCCTTGCCGGGGGTGCCGTAGCTCCGTACCCTTAGCTTTTCCTTGTAGATCGGCTTTTCTATCGACCGCCTTACTATCAGATGCTCCGGCGTGTCGTAATAGATGTTGCAGATAGTGGTCTCGCCGTACTTATCCACGGTCATCAGCCCCTCAAGGCGCTCGCGCAGGGCATTGTACTGCGCCTCGTCCAGCAGATACTTTTTCTCTACCCGCTTGAACACTGCCTGATAAGCCATTTCATCATCTCCCTTTTTCCTTCTGTGATTATATTATAACGCTCTTACCTAAATCCAACTTAAATCAAATGTGAAAGAAAGGTGAAAGTCCTGTGTCATTTTTTCAGCCCGCTCTGAAGGTCACCGCAAAGGTGATCCTTCCGTTTTCCGCCGTGCAGGATAGCTTTGCCTTGTGGGCATCTGCCGTGGCTTTGGCTATGGAAAGACCTATGCCGTAGCCGCCGCTGCCCTCCCTCGTCCGCGCCTCGTCCGCCCGGTAGAAACGGTCGAAGAGCCTGTTGAGGTCACCCGCGGGCGGCTCCTTGCAGTCGTTGCTGACAGCCAGCCTTACGCCCTTGTGATGCGGCTTCAGGCTTACGGTGATATTCCCGCCCTCGTCGCAGTATTTCACCGCGTTGTCAGTGAATATCCCCACCAGCTGGCTGACCTGCTCGCTGCTGCCGATTATCTCCAGCCCCTCGTCTATGTCAAGGGTGAAGCTTTCGTTATGCGTACGGGCGGGAGCCTCAAATTCCGCAGCTGCCTTCGCCGTGACCTCGGAGATGTCAAATCTGGCAAATTCAGCCTTGACCTCTGCCCCGTCCATTTTCGCCAGACGCATCAGATCCTTTACCAGTCCGTCCAGACGCCTGATCTGGTTCTTGGTGCTTTCAGTCCACTCGGTCGGCTCCGAGGTCATCTCGATGACCTCCGTGTTGGCGGAGATTATCGCCAGCGGAGTTTTCAGCTCGTGCCCCGCGTCGGTGATGAACTGCTTCTGCTTCTCATAGGCCGCGCTTACGGGCTTTACCACTCTTCTTGAAAGCAGGATGACCATTACCATAACGATCACCCAGCTTGCTGCCGATATGCCTATTGAGATCAGCAGAAAGCGGCTTTTGGTGTTCTGATCCTGCCGCACGTCAAGGAAGAGTATCATCTCGCCGCTGCCGGTCTCGCTCCGGCTGAAACGGTAGTTGCCGATAACGCCCTCGCCGTCGCTGTCAGCCAGCGCTTGATCGCCCAGCTCGGCCGCCTCGTCACTGTCGATAGCCGCGATGTGGCTGGTGTCGATACGCTTCACGCTGCCGGAGCTGCTGTAGTAGATCACGAAATATCTGGTCTGAAAGCGGGTCTCCTCGTTTATGAACTTGTATTTCCCGAAATCGGCCTTGCGCTCAAAGCTCTTGTCCTTGGGAAGGTCGTCGGGCTCGTTCTCGCCGTGTATCGGCTCGTCTCCCGGAAAACGTCCGCCGCCCCCCCGGAGCATCTCGATGACCTCGTCCTGATTGCTCCTTATCTGACTGCTGTTGATGATATTTATGAGCGCCGCCACCACTGACAGCACGATGAACAGCGACACCGCAGTTATCAGAATGAATTTCCTCTGCAGCTTTTTTATCATATCCTAACTCCTTGACCTCTGCCGGTACATTCCTTTACTTCGCCTTATCCTCAAGGGAATAGCCAACGCCCCGGGTGGCCTTGATCTCAATGTCTGCACCGATCTGTGTCAGCTTTTTCCGCAGATAGGAGATATAGACCCACACCACGTTGATCTCGGCCTCGGAGTCGTAGCCCCAGATCTTCTCCATGAAGCGCTCTGTAGAGATAAGCTGCTTGCGGTTCATCATCATCATTTCCAGCATTTGGAATTCCTTCGAGCTTAGCCGGATAGTCCCCTCCGGCCCGGTAAGGTCAAAGGTCTCACGGCTAAGAGTAACGCTGCCCATTTCCAGCAGGTTGGGAGCAAAATCCGCCTTGCGCCGCGTCATGGCGCGTATGCGTGCCAAAAGCTCGCCCATTGAAAAGGGCTTGGTGAGATAGTCGTCAGCACCGGCATCAAGACCGCCTATCTTGTCATCGGTCTCGGACTTGGCTGTAAGGATCAGCACCGGAGAGCTTATCCCCTCGGCCCGGAGCCGCTTCAGCACCTCGATGCCGTTCATTTTCGGCATCATAACGTCAAGGATTATGCCGTCATAATCGCCTGTCCTGCCGTAGGCCCAAGCGTCAGCACCGTCATAGACGGCATCCACCGAATAGTTGTTGTGTTTGAGTATCGCGCAGAGCGCGTTTGAAAGCTCGTGTTCGTCTTCTGCAAGTAAAAGTCTCATGAAAATGACCTCCTTAATCAATTATAATGTATATATATGGATTTTTCAACCCCTGCCTTAAATAATTATAGCTGTTTAACTTAAAATTTACTTAAATGATCGCCTTACCGCCGTTATTCTGTTCCTGTCAGATGCTGTTTGTATAGATTGCACAAAAATAACCCGCCTTTATAGACAAGCGGAAAAAAATGTGATATAATATACAGGATAAAAAACTACAGAAAGGAACCTGACCCATGCTGCACGAAAAGTCCTGTGGCGCTATCGTGTACAGAAAGTATCACGGCAACACAGAGATATTGCTGATAAGGCATATCAACAGCGGGCATTGGTCATTCCCGAAAGGGCACGTCGAGGGGGACGAGACAGAGGTTGAAACAGCCAAGCGCGAAATACTCGAAGAAACGGGGATAGATGTGATTCTTGACCCTACCTTCCGCGAGACCGTTACATATTCACCCAGAAAGGATACCGTCAAGGTCGTGGTCTATTTTATCGCTAAAGCGAAAAATACAGACTTCGTGCCGCAGGAGGACGAGATCTCGGAGATAAAATGGGTGGAGATCGACCGCGCCGGACAGGTGCTTGCCTACGAGAACGACCGGAGCATAGTGAACAAAGCCAAGAAGTTCATTATCTAAAGCCAAGGAAGAAGACGCCGAGAGATCGCGCGTCTTTTTTTGCGCCCTGCCGTCGGATAACTATCAACTATCAACCAAAAGTGCTTGACAATGCTGCTGTTTTTCTACTGTTTTACCCTTGAAAAAAGACAGGGCTTGTGTTATAATAAAAATGTATGCTGTGATAAAGATCATCAATGAAAGGATATAAAATGAGACCTGACAGAAATACAGTAAAGAAACGGGCAAGGATGATCCAGGGCACCGTCGGAGTGGTATGTGTGGCTATGCTGGCCTTCGTGCTGGGCTGGGCGATAAAGAATGCCGTCACCGGCTTCGGCGGAGGCGCAGAAGAGATCAAGACCGCCGAGCCCTCTTCCTCTGCCGCCGATATATCAAATACCGACAGCGCCGCTTCCAAGACGGGTTCTGCCCCCGACGGCAGCGCTGTACAGGATGATGCTGCGGCACAGGATGATGCCGCTGCGCAGACCACCACAGTTACCACCGCAGCCCTCTCCGAGCAGACCGCCCCGGAGGTCACCACCACCCGTACCAATTACACCGGCTGGATGACCGAGGATACCCCCGGTCAGCAGCAGGGCGGCCAGACCGATGTCACCCCCGTGAACCAGTTCCCGGAGTCTGCGGATATAGCCGATGATTTCTCCGATGCCGTGTTTATAGGCAATTCGCTCACCGTGGGCCTGAGCATGAACTGCGGCAAGCCCCTGGCAACATTCTATGCCTCCACGGGACTGAATGTCAATACCGTCTGGGACTCCGCTACCATAGCCCTCGATAACGGCAGCTACGGCACCGTGTTCGATGCTCTGGCTCAAAAGCAGTTCTCGAGAGTTTATGTGATGTTCGGCATCAATGAGGTGGGCTGGCCTTACTGGGACGTTTTCCGCACCAATTATGCCAAGGTCGTGGATAAGATCAAGGAGCTGCAGCCGGGTGCCAAGATCTATATTGAGTCCATACTCCCTGTCTCCTCAAAGGCTGTGGAAACCGACCCCGTTTTCACTACCGATAAGATCGACGGCCTTAACGAGTATGTGAAGAATGTGGCAGCCGATACCGGCACCACCTACCTTGATGTGAACTCCGCCTTGAGACAGGCCGACGGCTCTCTGCCGGAGGAGGCCTCTACCGACGGCATCCACCTTATGAAGAACTACTGCATGATCTGGCTCAAATATTTGGCAGACCATAAGTGACCGACAGCTGACGATCCTGCTGGAATAAAAATGTATTGTATAACAAGAAAGGAATGTATGTAAAATGATGAAGAAAACTCTTTGCCTGCTGCTTGCAGCAATTACCGTATGCACCGCCGGCCTTACCTCCTGCGGCGGCTCCGACAGCAGCAGCAAGTCCGGAGACGCTGCAGCCGTTTCCGCCTCTGACGATATGAAAAAGGTGGACGTCCCCGCTGCCGCCGACAGGTTCAAGAACGAGATCAAATGGGTCGATAGCCTAAACGAGCTGGAAAGCGGCATGATCGAAAAGGTCATCGGCGTATCGGCTGACCTCTATACCTCCGGCAAGGTCTATATCGGCTCCGGCGGCGCTACCGCCGAGGAGATCGCCGTTTTCGAGGCCAAGGATATCGACTCCGCCGAGAAGATCATGGATGCCTATAAAAAGCGCATCGAGGCACAGAAAAAGGCCTTCGAGAACTATCAGCCCAAGGAGCTGGACAAGCTGAACGATCCGCTGCTCACCAGCGCCAAGCAATATGTGTTCGTCTGCATCTCTGACGAGAGAAGTAAGGCTATGGAGATCCTTTCGGAGCTTATCTGATAAACGGAGAATTTGAATGCTTTTCAGTAGTACGACATTTCTTTTCGGCTTCCTGTCGCTGGTGCTTCTTTGCTACTACGTTGTGCCGCGTATGTTCAAAAACGCGGTGCTGCTGGTATTCAGCCTCGTGTTCTATGCATGGGGCGAGCCGGTGTACGTTTTCCTTATGCTGGGCTCGATCATCGTGGCCTATGTGACGGGGCTCCTCTGCGACAGGGGCAAATATAAAGGCAGACTGCCGCTTGTTTCGATGATATTCGCTGTCGTTTGGAACATGGGGCTTTTGCTGTTTTTTAAATATACGAATTTCTTTATCAATAACGCCAATAACCTCTTCGATCTGAAGATAACGCCGCTTGACCTGACGCTGCCTATTGGCATTTCGTTCTATAGCTTCCAGACCCTTTCCTATGTCATCGACGTCTATCGCGGAGAGGTCAAGCCGCAGAGGAATTTTCTGAATCTGGCAGCGTATGTCACACTTTTCCCGCAGCTTATCGCCGGCCCTATCGTCCGCTATCAGACCATAGAGGATCAGCTCACCGGCCGCAAGGAGAGCCTCGACAAGTTCGCCCGCGGCGTAAAGCGCTTTGCCGTGGGACTGGGCAAAAAGGTCATCCTTGCCAATAACATCGGCGCTCTGTTCGAGGAGATCTCCAATACTCCCCAGTCGGAGATGAGCGTGGCAGCCAGCTGGCTGGGCATCATCGCCTTTACCTTTCAGATCTATTTCGATTTCTCCGGCTATTCCGATATGGCTATCGGCCTCGGCAAAATGTTCGGCTTCGATTTTTTGGAGAACTTCAACTATCCCTATGTCTCCGACTCTATCACCGAGTTTTGGAGACGGTGGCATATATCCCTTTCCACATGGTTCCGGGACTATGTCTATATCCCCCTCGGCGGCAACCGCAAGGGCAAGGTGAGACAGTGCGTGAACATCATGATCGTATGGTTCCTCACCGGCTTTTGGCACGGCGCAAACTGGAACTTCATGATCTGGGGCGTTTATTTCGGCATCATACTCCTCTGCGAAAAGCTGTTCCTGCTCAAAGCCCTCGGCAGGCTGCCAAAGCTTGTAAGGCATATCTATGCTCTGCTGCTGATAGTCATCGGCTGGGGCATCTTCGCCTTTGAGGATACAGATAAGCTGATACAGAACTTCAAGAATATGTTCGGTTTCGGCGGTCTGCCCTTTGCAGGCGGCACTCACGACCTGTTCTGGTTTACACAGAACGTGATACTCTTAGTGATACTTGTGATCGCATCCGTCCCGCTTTTCAAGAGGATAGGCGAAAAGCTGGCGGCAAGGCTCCCGGCAGCCTACGGCTGCATCATCGAGCCGCTGTGTACAGCCGGCCTGCTGATCGTATCGACGGCCTACCTGGCCAGCAACTCTTTCAATCCGTTCCTGTATTTCAGATTCTGAAGGAGGAAAGGTCATGGAAAAGGGCGACGTAAAAAAAGCATCCTCGCTGATGATGTGCGCAGTGTTCGTGGGATTTTTGCTGTTCTTTGCGGTGGGGTATATCGCTATCCCATATCAAGGCGTCAATTATACAGAGCAGCGTTATTATTCTTCAAAGCCTAAATTTACCCTTGATAGTTTTATGAACGGAGAATATCGGGAAGGACTTGAGAATTATCTCATCGATCATCTTGCAGGGCGAACGTTTTTCGTAACTCTCTGCTCTGAATTGAAAAACTTTACAGGACGTCGCGGCACAAGTTTTTATTGGCGCGGCAATGACGGACAGATGTTCAGAAGAAGTGTTTATTATGAAAATGAATTGAAAGCCACTGCAGATGCTATCAATAAGTTTGCCGAAAAGACTGATGTTCCTATAGATATGATATTAACGCCAGATGCAGCAGGTATATTGGATGATAAGCTGCCCATAGGTGTTGTAAATGACAGCGAGGATATGATAGCAGAGGCATTTCGCCAACAGCTGGACAGTAAAATAAATATGTATTATACCAAAGATGTTATTGAGAAAGCGGCTGCGGAGGGGATAAAGGTGTTTTACCGCACTGATCAGCACTGGACCACCGAGTGTGCCCGAAGAGTATTTGAAAGCTATATGCAACAGTCGGGTCAAGGATTGAGGGCTGTTGAATATGAGGAGCATTACTCTTCTGAATTTTACGGAAATCTTTATCCGTGTGCGCCTTCTTTCTTTGATGAGCCGGAGACAGTTCTGTACTATACTAACCCACTGGGGAAATACACGGTGACACGGCTTGATACAGGTAAAACAACAGATACAATATACGACTATTCTTTCTTGGTAACTCTTAGCAACAAATATATTATGCCTTTGAGCGGGGATTTTTGGCGGGTTAGAATCACTTCAGATGCTCCGGGAAAAAAGCTTCTGCTGCTTGGTGACTCTTATATGTTGCCAATGATTCAGCTGCTGGCAGATCAGTACAAGGAAATACTGGTAATAGATGCAAGGGATTTCGACAAGCGCGGAAAGTCAATGGAAGAGGCAATCGGTGACTTTAGACCCGATAGGATACTGTTTGTAGATACTGTATTTCAGATTTCATGCGGGGCAATCAGTCAAATATCAAGATAAAAGACATCTATCAGAGAATTATTCTTTATGTCAAAATATTACTTTCCCCTACTGCTGCATGATATATACAATCAGACAGTAAAAAAGCAGTTTTTTGTAAAATAGATGCAGTATCAGCTTCGGCTTTGAGAATAAAGGTGCTGTATAATTGCATTATTATCGGATGCTGATTGTCAATGAGGAGGTTTTGAAAGGACGAATGCGTATGGAAAAGGGCGACGTAAAAAAAGCATCCTCGCTGATGATGTGCGCGGTGTTCGTTGTGTTTCTGCTATTCTTCGCGGTGGGGTATTTTTTCTTCATCCCCTCGGTAATCTATATTCCAATCATTGAGCAGGAACAAAGGCATTCGTTGCCAGAACTGTCATTACAGAGCATTACCGACGGTAGTTTTGAGAGTGGTCTTGAAGTCTATATGTGTGAAAACATTACTCAACGTGTGGAATTAATTGCGCTTAATTATACTGTTAACAAACTCCTCGGAAAGACCAGTCAGAAAGGGATTCATATAACACATGACGGTTACTTCATAAGGGATAGCCATTTTACTCGGGATGATGCTGAACGCTATGCAGAAGAAGTCAGTAATTTTGCTGATGATTGCGGAGTACAAGTGGATCTGCTTATCGTACCCGAAGCAGGGATAATGCTTCGCGACAAGCTTGATACAGATATTCAATGCAGAACCTTTGAGGAAGCTGACATGAATGTAGGATATCTGTCGGAGCTTGTGTCGGATAAGGTGAATGTTTTTTATGCCAAAGAGCCGATACAGAAAGTAATAGATTCAGGAACACAGGCTTTTTACCGTACAGATCATCACTGGACTACTGAATGCGCCAAGTCAGTTTTTGAATGGTATGCAGAAAAAACCAGTCTCACTCTTCCGGACATAGAGTATGAAATACACAGCGTCCCAGGTTTTTATGGACATATCTATAGCTTGCTTCCGATGTTTTTTATTGAGAGTGATGAGCTGCATTACTACATAAATCCCAAAGGAAAATATCAAGTTAACTGCGAAGGCAGTTCATACACTGACAGTATGATCCACTATGATCAAGCGGCGCATAACGACAAATATCGAATTTTTTTTGGCGGAGATCAGAAACGTATAGAGATCACATCAAATGCTCCAAAAGGAAATATTATGGTTATTCATGATTCGTTTGGAAGATCTTTTCTAACTTTTCTTGCAGACAGCTGTTCCGATATTTGCTCTATAGATTTGAGACAAAAAAATGCAGATGACAAAAATGCTGCTCAACAGTGCAGAGAATTTGGCGCAGACCGTGTGCTTATCATTCTATACACAGAAAGCATAAATGATAAAAGAATGGGTAGTTTTTAGATTTTGGTCTTAGTTTGAAAGGAACCAACATTGGAAAATCAAAAGAAGAAAAACAGAATATCCGACATGATAATGACGGCGGTGTTTTTGCTGTTTGTTTTCGGGTTTGCGGCGGCGCTGCTTATCGCAAAGGATAAGGATTTCTCCGAGACCGAGAACCGCACCCTCGCCCAAAAGCCGAAATTCGGCTGGGAGGAGATCAAAGAGGGACGCTTTACCGCTGGGCTGGAAAGCTATATCTCCGACCAGCTCTTTGCCAAGGATCAGCTTGTCACCCTAAAGACTGACCTCGACCGCCTGCTGGGTAAGTCGTATCAGAACGGAGTCTATCTGATAAAGGACGGCGGAAGGCTCCGCTATATCCAGCGCTATAAGGAGAACCGCTCCCAGCTCGAGGAGAATATCAAAAGCCTTAATGCCTTTGCCGAGGGACTGAATGTCCCGGCTGATCTGATGCTGATACCCAACGCCTCGGCGTTTTATCTGGACAGCCTTCCCGCAGGAGCCGACTGCGACGACCAGCGGGAGAGCATCGAGTATGTCAGAGGCCTTGTCAGCGATAGGATCGGCTTTTATCCCATGACGGATGAACTGTCCGAGGTTTTGGACGCATACTATCTGACCGATCACCATTGGAACGACAGCGGCGCTTATGCCGCCGTGAACAGCTATCTGCATCGGAGCGGCCAGCTGGCAGAGAATGTGCAGCTTACCTCCTACAGCAGCAGTTCGGCAAAGGACTTTTACGGCACGCTTTACTCCAAGGCTCCCACCGCTTTTGCCGATGCGGACGAGTTCAGATACGACGAACAGCTCTGCAGGGCAGAGACGGAATGGGTGAACGAGGGTAAAAAAACGGACAGCATCATCGACCTCTCCTACCTTGACCGCAAGGACAAATACGCAGCCTTCTTCGGTGGGAATTTCGCACAGATACGCATCCGCACCGGCCACAGCGGCGGAAAGGTGCTGGTGCTGAAGGACAGCTACGCCAACGCGGCGATGCCCTTTCTGATGCAGCAGTACAGCGAGATCACGATGATCGACCTGCGCTACTACCATATGCAGGAAAAGACCGTTGCGGAGCTTTGCGAGGAGCAGGGCGCCGAGCGGGTGATAATGCTCTACAATCTCGATTTCCTCAACGAGGATCGGAATTTTGTTTGGCTTTGATCGGAGAAGGATATGTTCGGAAACAGACGCAATGCTGAACTCATCAGAAAAATGAAAAAGCAGGGCAGAACCGCCGTCGGCACAATTGTCTCCGTCACCGCCGTAAGCGATATTGAACAGTTGATCGGCATAAGGACCGGGACAGCTCGGCATCCTTATAATGTGGTGATAAGGTTCCGTACTGAAGAGGGCAGGAACGAGCAGCTGACGATGCACACCTCCGACATCTCCTCCTATTCAGAGGGCTTTGAGGTGAATGTGAGATATTTCTATAAGAACGGAACTTGTCTGGCAGTGCTGGAGCTGCTGCTGGAAAAGCCGGATAAGCAGAGGTCAGAATGATAGGATATGTTAAAATAGGGAATGTGAATATCGAGCGCACGGCAGCTCTTGCACCTATGGCATCAGTGGCAGACAGCGCCTACCGCCTTATGTGCAGGGAGTTCGGAGCCGCCTATCTTGTCAGCGAGATGATCTCCGCCAAGGGCATGGTCTATGGTGACAAAAAGACCCCGGAGCTTTGCGCGATCGACCCGGCGGAGCGCCCTGCCGCTCTCCAGCTTTTCGGCGAGGAGGCCGTCTATGTGGGCAGGGCAGCCTATATGCTCAATGGGTACGCGCCCGATATCATCGACTTGAACATGGGCTGCCCGGTGCCTAAGATCGTGGGAAACGGCAGCGGCTCGGCGCTTATGAAGGACATTCCCCGTGCCGCCGATATCGTCCGCGAGACGGTAAAAAATGCCTTGTGTCCCGTCACCGTCAAGATGCGCATCGGCTGGGATGCGGAGCATATCAATGCGGTGGATTTCGCCAAGGCTATGGAGCAGGCAGGCGCCTCGGCTTTGACCGTTCACGGCAGAACGCGGATGCAGTTCTATTCCGGCAAGGCCGACTGGGATGTGATACGGCAGGTCAAGGAGGCCGTCAGCATTCCCGTCATCGGCAACGGAGATGTTTTCAGCGCCAAGCAATGCGAGGATATGTATAATGCCACCGGCTGCGATCTGGTGATGATCGGACGGGGCAGCAACGGCAGACCATGGGTCTTTCAGCAGGTGCGGCACTACCTTGAAACAGGCGAGCTGCTGCCGGAGCCGGATGTGCAGCAGCGCATGAAGATCATGCTGAAGCACGCAGCGCTGGCCTGCAAATTCAAGGGCGAGCGGCAGGGCATCAAGGAGATGCGCCACAATTTCGCTTGGTACATCAAGGGGCTCCACGGTGCGGCAAAGCTGCGTGCCCGCTCCGGTGAGCTGAATACGCTCGACGATCTCCGCTTAGCCGCAGAGGAGATCATCGCTGCCAACAGGGGTGAGGAAAATGGGTAAGCTGTATATCGTCGGAACGCCCATAGGCAATTTGGGCGACATGACCTACCGTGCGGTGGAAACGCTGAAAAGCGTGGACTTTATCTGCGCCGAGGACACTCGCGTCACCACAAAGCTTATGAATCATTTTGAGATAAAAAAGCCCCTCGTGAGCTATTACGAGCATAACGCAAAGCAGGCCGGCGAGGTCGTCTGCCGCCGTATTTTAGCAGGGGAGACCGCCGCGATAGTCACCGACGCGGGGATGCCCTGCATCTCCGACCCCGGCGAGGAGCTGGTGAAGCTGTGCGCCGAAAAGGGCATCCCCGTGGAGGTCGTCCCGGGGCCTACGGCGGCAATGTCCGCAGTGGCAATAAGCGGGCTGGACACCTCGCGTTTTCAGTTCGAGGGCTTTCTTCCCGTGCCGAAAAAGCAGCGTCACGAGCGGCTTGCCAAGGCCAAGGACAGCACCGCCACTCTTATCTTCTATGAGGCTCCCCACAAGCTGCTGAACACCCTTGAGGATATGCTGGATTTCTTCGGCGACAGGCACATTTCACTCTGCCGTGAGCTGACGAAGCTCCACGAGGAGGTCATCCGAACCACCCTTTCCGAGGCTGTGACATACTACCGCATGAACGCTCCGAAGGGAGAGTTCGTGCTGGTGATAGAGGGCGCCTCCGATGCAGGCCAGCCCGAGACGATCGAGGATGCCTTCGCACAGGTGAAGGCCCTTGTCGATAAGGGTATGCGGGGTGCTGATGCCTGCAGGCAGATAGCAGCCTCCACCGGCTTTTCAAAGGGCGAGCTTTATAATATGCTTATCAGCAAAAATACCATATAAGGTATTTTATCAAAATAATAAATACCGTCTATGGTATTTTACACGGTGATATATATGTATGATATCAGAGATATGACGATCGACGACTGCGAGGCAGTTGCGGAAATAGACCGCAGCACCTTTTCAACACCCTACTCTGTTGAGGGCTATCGGAAGGAATGCGAGGATCCGAAGGCTGTGACGCTGGTGGTGCTGTCAGAGGGGCAGATCATCGGCTACGCCAACCTTTGGAACATCGATGGCGATGTTACGCTCAACAATATAGCTGTCGCGCCCGGACATCGCTCAAAGGGTGCAGGTGCGCAGCTTATGGAGGCAATACTCCGCCGCTTCTCCGACTGCGGCTTTATCACGCTTGAGGTCAGAAGCTCCAACGAGCGGGCGATCGCCTTTTACAGAAGGTACGGTTTTGTGCAGGTCGGCCTGCGGCGGGATTTCTACGAAAAGCCCACCGAGGATGCCGTCCTTATGACGCGGCTGATGAACGGAGAGTGAGCAATGCAGTACGATGATCTTACAGTTGAAAGGCTGCACGACGGCATCGAGATAGTGATCTCCACCGAGCATCGCTTCGGTACAGATGCCTTCCTGCTGGCGGATTTTGCCGCCCCGCGGCATAAGGATACGGTCTGCGATCTCTGCACCGGCAGCGGCATAATCGCACTGCTGATGTATCAGAATTTTAAACCGAAGCACATAGATGCCGTCGAGATACAGCCGAAGGCTCACGAGCAGCTCAAGCTGTCCCTCCGGCGCTCCGAGATCACCGATATAACCCCGATCTTAGGCGATCTGAAGGACTACCGCCCCGAGAAGCCCATAGACGTTATCACCTGCAATCCGCCCTATAAGATAAGCGGAACAGGTGCAAAAAATGAAAGCGATGCCGTCACTATCGCAAGGCACGAGACCCTCTGTACGATCGAGGATGTCTGCGCCGCTGCGAAACGCGCTCTGCGCTTCGGCGGAAGGCTTTGCATCTGCAACAGACCCGAGCGCCTCTGCGATATTATGGTGGCGATGCGCTCAAACGGCATCGAGCCAAAGCGTGTGCGCTTTGTCAGCAAGACCCCCGAGACTGCTCCGTGGCTTGTGCTTGCAGAAGGCCGCAAGGGCGGAAATCCGTTCCTTACCGTTGAGCCGCAGTTATATACTGCCTCCCCCGACGGCGGGTTTTCCGATGAACTGAAAAAAATATACAGGCAGATATAAAATACCATATACGGTATTTTATATGTATGCAAAATACCGTATATGGTATTTAAAAAGAGAGGATATATGAAGATACTTGCTATTGAGTCCTCCTGCGACGAGACCGCTTGCGCTGTCGTCGAGGACGGTGTGAATGTTTTATCGAATATTGTGGCCACCCAGATCGCCGAGCATAGGCTTTACGGCGGCGTAGTGCCGGAAATAGCTTCCCGCAGGCACGCCGAAAGCATCTATCAAGTGGTCAGCTCGGCTCTTGACGAGGCCGGCTGCACCCTTGCGGATGTGGATGCTGTTGCCGTGACCTATGCTCCGGGGCTGATAGGCGCCCTGCTCGTGGGCATCAGCTTTGCAAAGGGACTGGCTCTTTCCGCTGGGAAGCCGCTGGTGCCTGTGCATCATATCGCCGGACATATCGCGGCGAATTATATCTCACATCCCGAGCTGAAGCCGCCCTATCTCTGTCTGGTCGTCAGCGGCGGACACTCTCACATCGTCGAGGTGCTTGACTATACCCGCTACCGCATGGTGGGACGTACTCACGACGACGCAGCAGGGGAGTGCTTCGACAAGGTCGCCCGCACCTTGGGATACGAATATCCCGGCGGAAAATTCATCGACGAGGCCGCGAAAAAGGGCAACGCTGATGCGTATAAATTTCCTCACCCAAAGGTGGAGGGCTGCGAGTACGATTTCTCCTTTTCCGGCCTGAAAACTGCCGTGATAAATCTTGTTCACAACGCCGTGCAGAAGGGTCAAACTATTTGCGCAGAGGACGCAGCTGCGTCGTTTCAGCGTACTGTTTGCGAGATCCTCGTCGGCAGGACGGTCAAGGCCGCAAGGGATCTCGGCTATAAAACTATCGGTCTTGCAGGAGGCGTTTCGGCAAATTCCGGCGTGAGGAATGCACTGCAGAAGGCCTGCGATGACAACGGCTGGAGGCTTTATATGCCCGAGCTTAAATACTGCGGAGACAACGCCGCAATGATCGGCTGCCAAGGCTATTTTGACTACCTTGCAGGCAAGCGCGCCGACCAGTCACTCAACGGTATCGCGACCCTTTCCCTCGAAAAAATATCAGAGTGATATCCAAATGTGTGTGCTGGCCGCGTACACATTCTGTTCTTCGGGATGATACATATACTGCGGCGACGCAAAATACTACATAAGGTATTTTGCCAATTTAATAAATACCATATACGGTATTTTGGAGGTGCTTGTATTGAGATTACTTGCTATTGACGGCAACAGCATAATGAACCGTGCTTTTTACGGGATAAAGGTACTCACAAATTCAAAGGGGATACCCACAAATGCAGTTACCGGCTTCATGAATATTTATATGAAGGAGCTTTCCGAGGTAGCCCCCGACTGTGTCGCGGTGGCATTTGATCTGCGCGCTCCCACATTCCGTCATAAGGCCAGTGCTGCCTATAAGGCCAACCGCAAGGGTATGCCCGAGGAGCTGGCACAGCAGATGCCGATCATCAAAAAGCTGCTCGGATATCTCGGCGTGAGGATAGTTGAGTGCGAGGGCTTTGAGGCCGATGACATTCTCGGAACCCTTTCAAAGGCCGCCTCCGACAGCGGCTGTGAGTGCTTTATCCTCACCGGCGACCGTGACAGCTTTCAGCTTGTCTCCGACCGCGTGACCGTGCGTCTTGCGGGCACAAAGGAGACCAAGGTCTATACTCCCGCCCGCATCATGGAGGAATACGGCGTTTCACCCCGGCAGATGATCGAGGTCAAGGCTCTTATGGGCGACACCTCGGACAACATTTCCGGCGTAAAGGGGATAGGCGAGAAAACCGCGCTCTCGCTTATACAGCAATGCGGCTCTGTTGATGAACTGTACAAAAAACTGGACGACATTTCTCTTGCGCCCTCTGTAAGGAAAAAGCTTTTCGAGGGTCATCAAGATGCTCTTGACAGCCGCTTTCTTGCCGAGATCTGCCTTACCGCTCCTATCGACACCGACATCAGCAGCTACGCTCCCGCCGAGCCGGATGCCGCAGCTGCAAAGGCACTGCTGGTCGAGCTGGAAATGCTCCGCCTGCTTGAGCGCTTGAAGCTCGGAGATGCCCCGGATGCGCCCTCTGCACCTGCCGAAAAGGCCAATACCGCAAACCTGCCGAGCTTTCGCACCGCCCCGCTTGATGCCGATGCTCTTGCCAAGCTTGCCGCCGAGCCCAGCTGCTTTATATACGACGGCGCAGTGCTTTCCGTTGCCTGCGGAGATACTCTTTACCGTACTGATGATCTGAATATTGCTGTTTCATATTTTGATACAGACGGGGAGAAGCAGAGCTTCGAGGCTAAGGCGGCTCACAAGGCGGCTATGACTGCCGGCAAGCAGCTGCGCGGACTTGTCTTTGCCTGCGACCTTGCCGGCTATCTTCTGAATTCACAGGCGGGCGAATATACCCCCGAAAGCCTTGCGCTGACCTATCACGTCGCCTACCGCTCCGACATGGGCGAATATGCCGATATTGCCACACTTCCCGCTCTCTGCGTATGCCTGCGCTCACTTCTTGAGGGCGCGGATATGATGAAGCTTTTCAACGATATCGAGCTTCCGCTCTGCGAGGTGTTGGCTTCAATGGAGGTCTGCGGCGTCAAAGCCGATGCCGACGGCATCCGCGAGTTCGGAAAAGGCCTCGAGGGCGATATCTCCGAGCTTAGCAGGCGTATATACGAATACGCAGGCAGGGAGTTTAATATTCTTTCACCCAAACAGCTCGGCACCGTCCTCTTCGAGGAGCTTGATCTCCCCGGCAAAAAGAAGACCAAGACCGGCTACTCCACCAATGCCGAGGTGCTGGAGGGCATTATCGACCGCCACCCGATCGTCCCGCTTATTTTGGAGTACCGCACCCTCACAAAGCTCCAATCCACATATGTCGAGGGGCTCCTCCGGGAGATAAGGGAGGACGGCCGCGTCCACAGCGTTTTCAAGCAGACCGAGACCCGCACGGGACGTATCTCCTCCGCCGAGCCGAATATGCAGAACATCCCCGTCCGCAAGGAGCTGGGACGGAATATGCGCAAGTTCTTCGTGGCAGAGGAGGGCTGTACCCTCGTGGATGCCGACTACAGCCAGATCGAGCTTCGCGTACTTGCCTCCGTGTGCGGCGACGAGAATATGCAGGCCGCCTTCAAGGAGGGCCGTGATATCCACCGCTCAACGGCCGCACAGGTCTTTGACCTCCCGGAGGATTTCGTCACCCCCGAGATGCGCTCCGCCGCTAAGGCCGTAAACTTCGGCATAATCTACGGCATCGGTGCCTTCTCTCTTTCCAAGGATATCGGCGTTTCAGTCAACGAAGCGAAAAAGTATATACAGAATTATCTCGACAATTTCCCAAAAGTGTCCGAATTTATGGACAGAACTGTAGAGAGCGGCATTAGGAACGGCTATGTTACCACTATCTTCGGAAGAAGAAGACTTATCCCCGAGCTTGCCTCAAAAAACAAGCAGATACAGGCCTTCGGCAAGCGTGCCGCAATGAATGCTCCCATACAAGGTGCCGCCGCCGATATAATCAAGCTGGCTATGGTGGCGGTCTATCGCCGTCTGAAGGCCGAGCTTCCCGAGGCCAGACTTATCCTTCAAGTCCATGACGAGCTTATCATCGAGTGCCCCGAAAAGCAGGCAGAGCAGGTCTCCGCTTTGCTCAAGGAGGAAATGGAAAACGCCGTACACCTCGCCGTCCCCATGACGGCAGATGTCCACAGCGGAAAAAGCTGGTTCATTGCCAAGGGCTGACCCGATCTTATTTAGGCAGGTGAATGATTATGCCTTTTGTTGAATTTAAAAATGTGTATAAACGCTATAAAATGGGCGAGATCACCATAAGCGCCAGCGACGGTGTCACCTTCGGCATCGAAAAGGGCGAGTTCGTGGTCATCGTCGGAGCCTCCGGCGCCGGAAAGACTACTATCCTCAATATGCTCGGCGGAATGGATACCTGCGACGAGGGCGAGATCATTGTGGACGGCAAAAACATCGCCGCCTTTTCCCGCCGGGAGCTGACCGCCTATCGCCGCTATGATATCGGCTTTGTGTTCCAGTTCTATAACCTTGTGGGAAATCTTACCGCCAAAGAGAATGTTGAGCTGGCAGTCCAGATTACCAAGGATGCCGCCGACCCGCTGACAGTGCTTTCAGAGGTCGGCCTTGCGGACAGGACGAACAATTTCCCCTCGCAGCTTTCCGGCGGCGAACAGCAGAGAGTCTCTATCGCAAGAGCCCTTGCCAAAAATCCCAAGCTCCTGCTCTGCGACGAGCCTACCGGCGCACTTGATTACAATACCGGCAAGACTATCCTCAAGCTCCTGCAGGATACCTGCCGCCGCACCGGCATGACCGTCATCGTCATCACCCATAACTCCGCTATCGCTCCCATGGCTGACCGCATCATCCGCATCAAAAACAGCCGCGTTGACAGCATCACCCTCAACCCCGAGCCCGCCGATGTTTCAACTATCGAGTGGTAGAGCCGCGGAGCATAAGTCACATTTCACACATAGGAAGGGCGTGAAGTTAAAAAAGTGAAGAAAAGGATCTTTGATATTATCTCGATCGGCTATAAGGAGGATCTTCCGAGCCGGCTCTTTGACTGGTTTATCTCCGTGGTCATCATTCTGAATATACTTGCAATGACCCTTAGCACGTTCAAGACCTTAGAGCCAGCCGCCCCGGTGTTCGAGGTCATCGAGCTTGTAACGGTGGGAGTGTTCTGCATCGAGTATGTCCTAAGAGTATGGACGGCCGACCTGCTCTATCCCGACTTGGGACCCATAACCTCACGCATCAGATTTTTCTTCTCCTACGACGGTATAATCGACCTGCTGACGATCCTGCCCTTCTACTTCCTGTCCGGCTTCATCGTGTTCAGAATGCTCCGGGTGGTCAGGATATTCCGGCTCTTCAAGATCAACTCCCAGCTTGACAGCTTCAACGTCATAACCTCTGTCCTAAAGGAAAAGCGCAATCAGATCATCTCTTCGGTCTTTATAATATTGATACTGATGCTCGCTTCCTCTATCGGAATGTATTCCGCCGAGCATACCGCCCAGCCGGATAAGTTCGAGAATGCCTTCTCCGGCATCTGGTGGAGCATCTCCACTCTGATGACCGTGGGCTACGGCGATATCTATCCCATAACAGTCGTGGGAAAGATCATGGCTATCTTCACCGCTATCCTCGGCGTAGGCGTGGTGGCAGTGCCTACAGGTATCATCAGCGCCGGCTTCGTCGAGCAGTATCAGAAGAACATCTCCTCCGACCGCACCTACCGCGATATCTCCAGCATCGGTGAGATCCTTGCCGATGCCGACAGCGGCTTCATCGGCCTGTCGGTAGGGGATATAAACCGCTCTTTTGGCTTGAGAGTCCTCGTGCTTATCCGCGGTGAGCTTACGATCATTGCCGCCGACAGCGTGAAAGCCGAGGAGGGCGACATCCTTGTGGTCGAAAGCGATAAGCTTAAAAAGAAACGGATGAAGATCAGAAAGCAGAAGGCATCAGAATAACCCCCTGCATTACAGCGGCAATAAAAAAGGCATCCTCCGCGGGATGCCTTTTATTATGCTGTTCAGAGCTTATTTCTTCTTTGGAACATAATTCTCCAGTACCTTGATGCAATCCTCGGTGGAGCTTAACTGCGATGCCGAGAAGCAGGTGATAGCAAGATAGGTCTTGCCCTCGTATTCATAGATGAACTCCATGCAGAAGCCCGCTTCGTCAGTGAAGCCGGTCTTGCCGCCGATGATCTCGCCGTCAGCGTTGCCGTCGCCGTCCAGATCAACGAACCAGCCCAGTATGCGCTCCTCGATGATGCTGTAGAAGGTCAGACCGTCCGGGTGGAACTTCTTGGTCTTGGTGGTGGTGTACTCCTTTGCGGTAAGCACCTTGCGGCAGGTCTCGTTCTCCATAGCATAAGCCAGTATGCGCTCCATGTCAAAGCAGGTGGAGTAGTGGTCATCGTCATGCAGACCGCTGGCATTGGTGAAGTGTGTGTTCTCAAGTCCCATTTCTGCGGCCTTGGCATTCATCAGCTTGACGAACTCCTTTTCCGAGCCCGCCACCATGTTGGCAAGCCCTAAAGTGCCGTCCGCACCGCTCCGCAGGATAGACGCATACAGCAGATCCTCAAATGTAACGCTCTCGCCTATCTCAAAGCCCGCTACAGATGCATTGTCCTCCACCAGCGGGGCAATGTCCTTTTCGGTGAACTTGTACTTTGCCTTTGGATCCTTTACGTTCTCCACTGCAACTACCAGCGACATCACCTTCGTCAGCGATGCAGGATATATCTTCCTGTCGTACTTCGAGCCTGCAATTATCTCGTTTGTCTCCAGATCAAGGAGCATAGCGTGCTTTGCCGACATCGAAAGCCCCTTGTAGTCTATGTCCTTGTAATCCGCCGCCTTCTGCGGCACGGGATATTCGATAGCCGGCTCCGGCTCCGACTCCTGCACCTCAACGCTTTCGGTGCTTTCAGCCGCCGATGTGTCCTGCACCGATTCAGCCGCACTGCTTTCCTCCTTCGCCGCAGCCGGGATATCCTCCGCCTCTCTGATCCTGCCCTTGCCGGTCACGATCATTACCGCTGTTCCCGCTGCCACAAGTATCAGCATGATAAGCACTGCCACCAGTGCCGCGCCGCCCTTACCGTTTCTTCTCATTGTCCGTTCTCCCTTTCTTTGTTTTCTTTGATAATTGTATGACAGTATTGCAGTATGTCACTTCTTGTAACGATGCCGATAAAGGTCTTTCTGTCATCAATTACAGGTACAAAGTTCTGGTTCATCGCCAGCAGCACCAGCTCCTCCACCGTGGCGGTGACAGATACCGGCTCCGACCTCACTCTCCGCGGTATTTCCGAGATGCTGTACTGCTCCAGCCCGCGAATGTCGAAAATATTGTTATCCAGCATGAAATACAGAAAATCGCCCTCTGCGATTGCCTTGACGTATTCGCCCTCCCGGGTTATGACAGGTATCGCCGTAAACCCGTGGTTGCGCATCTTTTCAATAGCCTGTCTTACGGTGCAGTCGCTATATACATAGTCGATGACTGCCTTAGGCTTTAGGAGTTTAAGTATATTCATATTATTGTATCAATGCCTCACTTTGCGTCAGCTGCTGCCGGGAGCTGTCGTCCCGCTCCGCGGCTGACGGTTCATCCGCCGTTTCTCCGCTTTCAGTCTCCGCGCTCTCCTCCGACTCGGAAAGGCTGCTATCCTCCTCCGCCCCTCCGTGAAGCTTCCCGTAGGTGTGGATAAGCAAAAACAGCGTATCATAGTCGATCGTCTCAAGATTGCCGGAGTTTATCCCCAGCTCGAACATCTCATCGGCGGTTATCCCCCAGGTAGCACACAGTCCCTGGCAGAAGCCCAGCTTCTGCGGCTCGCTCATGCTGTCGAAGTTCACCAGCGTGTCGGCAAAATATGCGTTGAATACCGAGGTGTCGGCCTCGCTGTCCAGCCGCAGGACCTTTCTCGTCTCAACGATATCGTCCCTGCCCTCAACCGTATAGGTCATGGTGTATTTTACCAGATGTCCGTCCTTTTTGTCAAAGAAAAAGTCGGCAGCGGTTATATATGTGTCACCCGTGTAGGTGTAGCGCTCGACGTCATAGCTGTCATCTGCAGCAGCAGCCTCCGTCCTCGGGATATTCCCCTTTACTATCTGCTCGATGATGCCCGGCTGCAAAGGCTCTGTGCTTTCACGGTACATCCCGCAGACATAGTCGAAGTCATATGTCTTTCCCGAAAAGGTCACGGTGCCGTGGCTGCCGAGCCTTTCCTTTTGCAGCTGGTAGCTTTCGCCGCCGCTGACTATCTTGATTATGTCGATAGCCTCCGGGACGTTGGTGCCGGTAAGCTCGCATTCAAATGTATAGCTGCCCGCCGAGAGAATGTCATAGACTGCCTTGAGCCTTTCCCCCGTTTCCGACCTCGGAGCGGCAGCAGCCCCGGAAACGGCAGAGGACAGATCATCCCCGCTGCTTTCCGCCGGTGCCTCGGTCACCGCCGAGCTGTCCTGCACAGACGAGCTGTCAGTATTCTCCGCGCATCCGGCTCCCGAGAGCATTGCAAGAGCGCATACGGCCGGGATCATTCTTTTAAACATTATCCTCATACCTTTCCGGCAGTTCCGCTGGACGCCGCGAACTACTCAACCTATATTATACCACCCCCACCGCCGGTATGTCAAGGCTGAAACGGAAAATATATTTTTTGTCAGAAATGCGTCTCAGATGTCGGCCGTCCTTACCAGCGAGACAAATCCCGGCTCGGGAGAGCAGACCGTTACCGCCCCCGCCTCCGGTGAGATGAAGCTAAGCCTTGTGCAGTGCAGAGCCTGCCTTGACATATCCTCAAGGCTCCCGCCGTAAAGCTCGTCCCCTGCTAAAGGACATCCGATGTAGGCAAAATGCACCCTTATCTGATGCGTCCTCCCCGTTACGGGCATTACTCTGCAAAGTGAGTATTTCTCCGTCTCCGCAATGACCTCGAACCGGGTCTGAGCCGCCTTGCCGTCATCCCTTACGCATCGCTTTATCAGCGAATGCTCCTCTCTTGCTATGGGGGCGTTTATTATGCCCCCCTTTGGATGACCGCAGCAGAGGGCTAAGTATTCCTTTTCAAACCTCCCCTGCAGCGCCGCCGCCGCAAACTGCGACTTCGCCGTAAGCACACAGCCCGAGGTGTCCTTGTCCAAACGGTTCACAGGTCTGAAGGTCAGCCCGGGATACATCGCCGCAAAGCAGTTGCCCAGTGTGTCACCGTGATGCTTCAGCGAGGGATGCACCGGCATATCCGGCGGCTTGTCAAACACCGCCACAGCCCCGTCCTCGTAAAGCACCGGCACACTTATCTCCGCGGTCTGCGCCGGCAGCCCGGCCTCCGGGCAGCAAAGCCTTACCCTGTCGCCGCAGGCTACCCTATCCACCGTCCTCAACAGCACCCCCTGCCGGGTGATGCCTCCCTCTGTGTGCTTGAGTTTGACTGTCAGCCTCCGGGAAAACCCCCGCCGCTTCAGAACCTCTCCCAGCGTCAGCCCCTCCTCCGCAGAGGTTATTATTATCTCACTTAGCATACTTGTTCCACCGCTGTATCATAACAGGGTACTTGTCCAGCCAGTAGCTGCCCAGCATCTCCTGCGCAAAGGCGCACCAGCACATCTTGAAATACGGCTCCAGCAGGAATATCGGATAGAACAGCAGCAGCAGCGGTATGAACTTGGCAAATGAAAACAGAAACGACATATATCGCCCGTGCTTTCCGTCCATTATCCTCATCGAAAGATCGCAGGCGTCAAACACGTTTGCCCGCGGATTGAGCAGCATGATATACTTCGCCAGCGAAATGGAGATGCAGTAGTGGATGAACACGCCCGTCCACACTATCGTGAAGCCTATCGAGATCATGAATATGAACAGTCCCAGCGTGGTCAGCGCCCTGTCCTTCTGCGAAAAGCCCCAGTACCATATCCCGTATAAGCTCAAAAATATCGGCGAAAGCACGATCAGCTTCAGCAGCATCGGCAGCATCATTGAAAAGGTGGCCTTCGGGTGTATCTGCCGGGAGTTGTGCTGAATGTAGCGCCGGGTCTCAAGATAATTTCTTCCCGTGAAAAGATCAAGATATATCCGGTCAAGGATGTACCTTTCGGGGTTGGCTACAAACAGCACCACAAGTATCCTTATCAGCGTCATGAACCTGCCGAAATGCGTGCCTGTCAGATAGCTCGGCCAGAAGCTGTATTCTATGCCGAGATGATCGAAGATCCTGTAAAGCAGCATCTCAAAAAGCACCCACGCCAAAATGAACGATACCTTGAACACGGTCAGCGCTATGCCCGTGCCCCAGTGTCCGCCCAGCTTTGTGAGCCCCTTGGCCTTTATCTCCTTGTTGGTCAACATATCGATCACCCGCTCTGCCGGCCGAAGCCGTCTTACTCTCCGCTGCCGTCCGCAGCAGGGAACTGTCCCATAAGCTCAAATGCACCCGACCGCTGCCACATGGATGCCGTTATGCTTATCTCAAAGCCCTCGCCGAAATCGCAGCGGTATGCGGCAGGGGTCAGCTTCGGCACCCCGAAGCACATCAGCATATTCATGATTATCCCGCTGTGAGTCACGATAGCCGCCTCTGTGAAGCCCTCGTACATCATGTCCGAAATGATGATGTTCAGCGCTTCATAGCAGCGGTTGACCACATCCCTCGCCGACTCGCCGTGGGGCGGCGGATTGTCCAGCCCCCCCTCGAGCCACTTCGCATACGCGGGATCGTTTTTCAGCTCCTCTGCCGTCTTGTTCTCAAAGTCACCGAAATCCATTTCCGCCAAAAGCCCCAGCTCCACGGTGAATGCCTCGTGAAAGAGGATGTCCGCCGTCTGCCTGCAGCGCTTCAGCGGTGAAACATATACCTTCTGAACACTGCCGTATTCCAGCCTGTCAGCCTTGTCATACAGCTGCTTTACGCCCTCGGCGCTAAGCGGCGTGTCCGTTATCCCGATGTACCTTCCCTCGGTGTTGGCCTCGGTCATCCCGTGCCGGATAAGCTTTATTCTGTAGCCCTTCATAGTCTTCTCCTTCGTATATAGTTTAACAGGGTGAACGTGCTTTCGCACAGTTCGTCAAATACAATATTTAGAGGGTGATATAATTGATGAAATATGTGAATTAATAACACTTTACATTTTTTAAAAATTGTGCTATAATAAATTAGATACTATTTTTTGGAAAGCGTACCGATATGTGCTTGTTGGAGGTGTTCCGAATGAAGACCGGCAGCGACAGTGATATCTTTATCGGCCGCAGGCTGAAAAAACTGCGGCGTGAATGCGGTATGAGCCAGCTCACAGCCGCAAGGTCAATGGGCGTTACCCAAAGCTGTATCTCACAGCTTGAAAACGGCAGAAGATCGGTCTCGGCAGCAGCCGTGATCCGCTTTGCAGAGCTTTATCGGGTCACCCCCGCCGAAATATACGGCGACCCGCCTGTGCTGAACGTCCCCGTCAACGGCGGTGAGCTGCTCAAGCAGCTGGCGCAAAGCTCCGGCTCGGAAAAGCTCATTGGCGCAGTGAGCTGCTATCAAGCCTTGAGTATCTACAGAATGCTCCGGGCAGTGTATATGCTCAACCCCCATAATACCTCCGGGCTGTTCTCTCTTTCGTGGGAGGAGGCGGACAGGCTTACCGCCGCCTTTCTCAGGGACGAGCCCCATAGGCTCTCTACCCTCGGCCTCGCAGGCACCGCCCGTGAACGCTCCCGGATAGAGCTTCCCGCAGATCAGTCGGCTGAACTAAGGCTGTTCATCGAACAGTGCGAAGCCCTCCTCGGCGCCGGTGTGACAGGGAACAAGCCTTGATACATATGATTATAACATATAAAATACATATTTGCAAGACCTCGTGCCCGAAAAGGAGATAATCGTTTGATAAGACTCAACGGGATAAGACTGTCCCACAGCAAGAATACCGAGAACTGCGAAACGAGGGAGCTTGAATGCCCCAAAAGGATAACAGTCTCTATGTCGCAGCATATAGGCGCCCCCGCCCAGCCGCTGGTCAAGCCCGGCGACGAGGTAAGGGTCGGTACCAAAATTGGCGACGCCGATACCTATATGACCTGCCCGATCCATTCCGGTGTGTCCGGAAGGGTGACTAAGATAGGTGAGCTGCTGCTGCCCAACGGTAAGGTCTGCAAGACTGTGGAGATAGAGTCCGACGGCAGACAGACCCCCGATGACAGCCTCTCTCCCCCCGAGATCACCGATAAGGCCAGCCTCGCCGCTGCCGTGAGAGCCTCCGGCTGCTGCGGTATGGGCGGCGCCGGCTTCCCGACGCACGTCAAGCTCGCTTATGACGAGAATACTACCCGTATAGATACACTTATTATCAATGCCGCCGAGTGTGAGCCCTATATCACCAGCGATTACAGAGAGCTTATGGAGAATGCCGAGGGCGTTATCGGCGGGATGACCCTGATGCGCGAGGCCTTGAAGATCGACCGCGTCTGTATCGGCATCGAGGAGAATAAGCCCAAGGCTGTAAAGCTCTTCCGCGATAAGCTGCGGGATAAAAAGGGCTTTGAGGTGCTGAAGCTGCGCTCAAGCTATCCGCAGGGCGCCGAAAAGGTCATCGCCTATTATGCCACCGGCCGGGTCATCGGCGAGGGAAAGCTGACCTCCGAGCATGGGATAATCGTGCTTAATGCCTCCACCACCGGTATGATAGACCAGTTCGCCAAAACAGGTATGCCCTTTGTCGCAAGACGTGTCACCGTTGACGGCGACGCGGTGGGTAAGCCCTCAAATATCCGCGCCCCTATCGGCACTCCCGTGTCGGAGCTGCTGTCAGCAGCAGATACCGATACCGACAGCATGAAGCGGCTTATCGCCGGCGGCCCCATGATGGGCATCAGCGTATATGACCTCTCACAGCCGCTGCTCAAGACCAATAACGCCTTCCTTGCGTTTCGCTCCGAGGCCGAAAGGCCCCAGCCCACAAGCTGCATCCGCTGCGGACGCTGCATTCAGGCCTGCCCGCTCGGCCTTATGCCCTGCGAGTTTGAAAAGGCCTATGACCGCGGCGACAGAGAGGCGCTCAATAAGCTGAAGATAAACCTCTGTATGAACTGCGGCAGCTGTACCTACGTCTGCCCCGCAAAACGCCCGCTCGCTGAAAAAAATCAGCTTGCCAAGGGCTTGGCGCTGTCTCCCCATTGAGAATAGGGCGCATATATAAAGCATCAGAATAAAGGTGATAAACTCTTGGATAAATATACAGTCAGTCCGTCGCCGCACCTTAGAAGCAGCGCTTCCACGACTAAGATAATGTTCCATGTTATCGTAGCCACTGTGCCGGCAATGGCTGCTTCAGCTGTGTTCTTCGGCTGGAGGGCGTTGCTGCTCATCAGCTTCTGCGCCCTTTCGGCTATGGTGTGGGAGCGGCTTTCCTGCTTCGTCATGAAGCGCCCCGACAGTACGGACGATCTCTCAGCTTTGGTAACGGGGATACTCTTAGCCTTCAACCTGCCCGTGACCCTGCCGCTGCAGTTCGCCGCGATAGGGACATTCGCGGCGATCGTTATTACAAAGCAGCTCTTCGGCGGCATAGGCCAAAATTTCGCCAACCCCGCTATCGTCGGCAGGATAGTCCTTATGCTTTCCTTTACCGGCAGGATGACCGACTGGGTCGTCCCCAACGGCCTCGATGCCGTGTCCTCGGCGACTCCGCTGGTCAGCGGGAACGCCTCGTATCTTGACCTCTTCATCGGCCGCTGCGGCGGCTGCCTCGGCGAGACCTCGGCAGCAGCCCTGCTGGCAGGCGGGATATATCTGACGGCAGTCAGAGTCATAACTCCCCATGCGCCGCTTGCGTTTATCGCTACGGTCTATGGGATATCCGCTGTCACCGGGCGTGACCCGATCTATCAGATACTCTCCGGCGGCCTTATGCTCGGCGCGATATTTATGGCGACCGATTACGTCACTACCCCCATTACCAAAAAGGGCAGGGTAGTGTTCGGCATCGGCTGCGGCATCATCACCTGCGTCATCCGCTTCTGGTGCAGCGCTCCCGAGGGCGTCAGCTATTCCATACTGCTGATGAATATAGCCACACCTTATATAGATATGTTCACCCGCAAAAAGCCCTTCGGCGGTATCAGTCACCGCGGCAAAAAGGAGGCGGTGTGATGAAGGAGAACCTTATGCCCTCACTGGTGCTGACATTGGTGTGCGTCATAGTCTCGGCACTGCTGGTGGCCGCCTATAACCTTACCTATGTGGATACCACAGGGGTCATGACCGAACAGCTTTCAGCAGGCTGCGAGGAGGTCTTCGGCTCCGGCGAGTATCATATCCTCCTTGATAAAACGGCAGAGAAAAAAACTCCCCTTACCTTCGGTGCCGAGGGCGTGAAGGCCGTTATCACCGACGGCAGAGATAAATGTCTGATCGAATTGGTGCAGGACGGCTACGCCAACGACGGCCTCCACCTGCTTATCGGCATTGATACTCAGGGGCGCGTCAAGGGCATCAGCTTTCTCAGCATCGGCGAGACCCCCGGCGTGGGTACAAAGGTGCAGGAGGAGTCCTTCCTCTCCCGGCTGACAGGCTACGGCACCGATACCGACGATGCCTCTATCGACAGCGTCACCGCCGCCACATTTTCCTCAAAGGGCATGAAGGCCGCCTGCCGTAAGGCAGTCGAGCTTTATGCCGCTAATAAGGAGGCGATCTTCAGTGAATGAAAATAAGCCTCTTTCGGCAGAGTTTACCAAGGGCCTGCTCAAGGAAAATCCCGTGCTGGTAATGCTCCTCGGAATGTGCCCCACGCTGGCGGTGACCACCCTCGCCTCCAACGCTATAGGCATGGGACTTGCCACGACCTTCGTGCTGGTCTGCTCGAATTTCGTCATTTCACTGCTCAAAGGAGTTATCCCCAAGGCCGTGCGCCTGCCCTGCTTTATCGTTATCATAGCGGGCTTCGTTACGCTTATATCCTTCGTGCTGCAAAGGTTCCTGCCGGGACTCTATGAATCCCTCGGCGTGTTCCTTACGCTTATCACGGTCAACTGTATAATCCTCGGCAGGGCAGAGGCCTTCGCTTCAAAGAATAAGCTGCTGCCCTCGGTGCTGGACGGCCTCGGAATGGGGCTGGGCTTCACCGGCGCACTCTTCGTTATGGGCTCCCTGAGAGAGATCCTCGGTGCCGGGTCATGGTTCGGCATAAAGCTCCCCCTTATCTCGCAGGAGCCGATGCTGATATTCATAATGCCCGCAGGAGGGTTCTTCGTCCTCGGCTGTGTCATCGCTTTGGTCAACAGGCTGGCTAAGAAAAAGCCGCCTAAGGAGATCAGCTGTGAAAACTGCCCCTCGGCTGCACTGTGCGGCATGGATAAGGCGGGCTGCAAGGCCTCGTCCCCGGCGGAAAGTGAGGCTGCGGAATGAAGGAGATCATAATCATCATCGTTACGGCGGTGTTCGTAAATAATGTGGTGCTTTCCCAGTTCATGGGGATATGCGCGTTCCTCGGCGTTTCAAAGCAGCTCAAAAGCTCGCTCGGAATGGGCGGAGCAGTTATATTCGTCATGGTCTGCGCCACAGCCTGCACCTATCCCGTCTATATGCTGCTGGAGCGGTTCGAGATCACCTACCTGCGGACGGTGGCTTTCATTCTCGTGATAGCTATGTTCGTCCAGCTGATAGAGATCGTCATGAAAAAGACTATGCCCCCGCTGTATAAGGCGCTCGGTGTCTATCTGCCGCTGATAACCACGAACTGCGCCGTCCTCGGCGTTACCGTGGCAAATATCGACGAGGGCTACAGCTTCCCGCAGTCGATCGCCAATGCCTTCGGCACGGGGCTTGCCTTTACACTGGCACTGGTGCTGTTCTCCGGCGTCCGTGCAAGGATATCCGGCTCGGATATCCCCGAGACCTTCAAGGGCGTCCCCGCTACGCTGATAGCCGCCGCTATAGTGTCCCTCAGCTTTATGGGCTTCAGCGGCATGAGCCTGTAATAGGGATGTAAAGATCATTTGAGTGTAAGAGAGTAATTTGATATAATGAGTTATGTAATACCGATAGGTATCTTTGCGGTGCTGGGTGCAGTGTCGGGAGTGCTGCTGACAGCTGTCTCAAAAGCCTTCGCCGTAAAGACCGATGAACGGCTTGAAGCCGTAACAGAAGCGCTGCCCGGAGTCAACTGCGGCTCCTGCGGCTATTCGGGATGCGCTGATTATGCAGGCGCCGTGATAGGCGGGGCACCCTGCAACCTCTGCCGCCCCGGAGGCGCGGCAGTCTCGGCTAAGCTTTCCGAGATCATGGGTGTGGCCGACGAGGGAGCCGAAAGGCTCCATGCCTTCGTGCGGTGCAGCGGCAGCTGCGAAAGAACGACCCATAAGTATGACTTCGGCGGCATCAATAGCTGCGCTGCCTGCAACAAGTTCTATAACGGCTCGAAAACCTGCGTGAGCGGCTGCCTCGGCTACGGCGACTGCCTGCGGGTCTGCCCCGAGGGAGCGATCTCCATAAAGGACAGGATAGCCGTCGTGGATACAGAAAAGTGTATAGGCTGCGGTCTTTGCGTGAAGGAGTGTCCCAATGACCTTATCACCCTAAGACCCGAAAGCCAAAGGTTTGAGGTCGCCTGCTCGTCTGTACAGCCCGGCAGGATCACCCGCACCACCTGCTCCTCGGGATGCATCGGCTGCGGACTGTGCGCCAAGAGCTGCCCCGAAAAGGCTGTGAAAGTTGAAAACAATCATGCGGTCATAGACAGTGATCTTTGCATCGGCTGCGGAGCCTGCAAGGAGAAGTGTCCCGTGGGCGCTATTGTTCAAATAAGGTAAAAAATTGCAGAAAAGGAATTTTCTTAGAGGAGGAAATATCAATGAATGAAAAAGTAAGAAAAGAATGTGTGAGCGCAATGTTTGAACTCTATCCGAGAGCCAGAAAGCTTATGTATAAGTCCTTCGACAGGCTCGACGATGACCTCACCCGCACCCAGCAGATCATCCTGCTGTCCCTTGCAATAAGGGATAACCTTTCTATGTCCCAGCTGGCATCCAAGATCTGTACCAGCAACGAGCAGGCTACCCGCGCAGTAACACAGCTCGTCGATAAGGGTCTTGTGAACAGAACACAGAACAAGACAAACCGCAGGGTAGTTAATATTACCCTTACCCAAAAGGCAAGAGATCATATCGAGGCCGCCAAGAAGGCCGCCCTCGCCGAAAGCTTCAGCAACTCCCAGCTTATCTCCGACGAGGAGATGCAGGCTATCAATAACTCTGTCCACACGATCCTCGAGATCATCAAAAAGCTGGATTCAAACGATATCATCTATTGATCCCGCTTCCGGCAGATAACAGCCGCCATGCACTTCTGCCCCCAAAGGGCAGGGGTGTTTTGGCGGTTGCTGATTTTTTTATCTCAAAAATATAGACAAATCGGATTTTGTGTGATATAATATGTGTATTATTTATTAAAGGAGGGCATTAAATGTCAAATAAAGATATCTATAAGAAGACGCTCGTCTTTTCAGTCCGCAGCCTTCTTATGAGTCTTATCTCGCTGACGCTGTTCGCCGGCCTTTGCGTCGGCGGCTATGCGATCGCCGAAAAGACCAATGATATGGGACTGGTAGGCTTGGGCATCGGTGCCGTCATCGCTATCGTGATCATCATTATTTTGGCGCATTTCTTCGGATATGCGTTCAAGGCCGCACAGATAGCTATGATGACCAAGGCCGTTACCGAGGATCAGCTGCCCGATGATGTCTATCACGAGGGTATGCGGGTCGTCAAGGAGAGATTTACTACCGTTGCAGCCTATTATCTCGCCACCAGCCTTATCAAGGGCATCTTCCGCCAGATCGGAAACCTTATCACCAAGGCCGGCCAGGCTATAGGCGGCGATGCCGGCGATACTATCGGCGGAATAATCTCGACAGTCATCCAGGTGCTTATCGGCTTCCTCTGTGACTGCTGCCTCGGCTGGGTGTTCTACCGCAGCGATCTTGCCTCCACAAAGGCTACCTGTGAGGGCGCAGTCATCTTCTTCAAGAACGGCAAGACCCTGCTTAGAAATATGGGTCGTATCTTCGGCATGGGCATCGTCTCACTGCTTGTCATCGGCGGCGCATTCACCGGCATCTTCTACATGATCGCCACCAGATTCGGCACAGCCTTCGATAAGCTGGCCGCAGAGATCATCGAAATGGGTCAGAGACAGAACGTGAATATCCCCGCATTCTTCCAGAATGCCGAGAACCTCGCTCTTATCGCAGGCGCTGTTGCAGGCGTTATTCTGTGGGAGATCATCCACTCCACCTTCGTCCGTCCCTTCATCCTTGCCGGAGTTCTCCGCAACTACATGAAGGCCGGTATCGAAAATATGCCTACCGCCAACGATTTCAATATGCTCGACAGCAAGTCCCCCAAGTTCGCAAAGCTCCACAGAGAGATAGGCTAAGAGCATGATCTGAAACTCAAACCCGACACCTCTGCCGTGCTGCGGCAGAGGTGTCTTTGCATTATCTGCCGACCCCATGCTCCTATCACAAAAATGACCCCCGCTCCAAAAGCGCGGTGGCGATAAAGAAGTATTAGACAATTACAGCTTTGTATGTGCCACCGCTAAAAGAATATAATAATATCCTAACTAAAGTTAGGCAGAAGAAAGAATAAAGAATAAACAAGGTGTCCGCTTTGCGGACATAT
>JAFSSS010000082.1 GCA_017450925.1 Ruminococcus sp.
AGGTATCGCCTGCGGCGATATATTTTGAAATATGTCCGCAAAGCGGACACCTTGTTTATTCTTTATTCTTTCTTCTGCCTAACTTTAGTTAGGATATTATTATATTCTTTTAGCGGTGGCACATACAAAGCTGTAATTGTCTAATACTTCTTTATCGTCATCGCGCTTTTCTTCTTTCTTCTTTATTCTTTTATTATTATTGCGCCCGCTGCGGCCCTGTTATCCGTATCATTTAAGCAGCTCCGGCGGGAAGTTCTCCTTTGTGATAACTCTGTTCCTGCCCTGCTCCTTGCCGTAGTAAAGATATTGGTCGGCAATGCTTACTCCCCGTTCATAGGAGCTGAAGCCGCTGCATTCACAGATGCCGAGGGTGATCGTCACCGAGAACTCCCGTCCGTCCTCTGTGGTGAAGATGTGCTTTCTAAGCTGATTGCGTATCTTTTCAGCGATTATCCTGCCCTTTTCCGAGTCGGCACCGGGGACTGCAAACAGCAGCTCCTCACCGCCCCAGCGGCAGACATAGCCCTCCGAGGGAACAGTCTCTGTCATGATCTTTGAAACGGTGGTGATGACTTCATCTCCGTAGGCGTGGCCGTAGGTGTCATTGACGTGCTTGAAGAAATCAAGGTCGCCCATACCGATGACGTAGGTCTCCTTGCGGTATCTTGCGATCCTGTCCAGCTGCTTTAGGAACTCCACCATAGCGCGGCGGTTGAAGAGCTGCGACAGCGGGTCGATCTTGATAAGCATATTCAGCTCCTCGTTCTTGTCCATCATGATCCGCTCCTCCTCCTGCTGCATGAACTTGTAGATAGAGGAAAAGGTCACGATCATACTGAAGGACATCACGGCGTTAAAGACGAAAAGCCTTAAAACCGCGTCATCGGAGATAGAGTAGATGACCCTGTCGGGCTTTGAGGTGTATCTTTTCAGAATGATGAACAGTGCCGCAAAGGCCACATCCAGCGCCGGCGGGATGTACCACCTTTCAAACCTCAAGAAAAACGGGAAGGGTGCGCAGCAGATTATGAACATTGAAAATCCCGCATCCCACCCGAGAAACAGCGTGGCGGCGGCAGCATGGAGCGATACCTCCAGCATAGCGATGCAAGCATAGAGTCTGATGCGCCCGGGGTTTTTGTTTATCAGCCACCCCAGCATTGCATAGACAAGCACGCTCACGATATTGAAAATGAACATCTCTGTTATGCCGTGAAGGAGAAAATATACCAAATAAAAAGCGTGTGCCAGCAGGAACGCGGCATCTATCGTCAGCAGCACCTTATATCTGGGTACACGAGACAAAAACGCACCGATAAGTGCAAATTTATTACCCATTTCCATGTGCCGCCTCCTTTCGCGCATACTCGTTCTTTTTAATTATACATTATTAATAAATATATAACAATAGAAATATTGCACAAAAAGTTACAGCGCTTTTCGGCATTTCAGATAAACCACACCTCCTTCAGCCGGCACTTTACAAAACGCCCGGCAAGGTGTATAATATAATCAGCAGTTCTAAATTCAATGCACAATGCATTGTGCATTAACAAAGCAGTGTGCTGACAGTAATATGATACGGAGGAAAGCATATGAAGCTTATGATAAAAAAGCTCCGCGAGGGCGCAGTGATACCGGCAAGAGCCACCGAGGGCAGTGCTGGCTATGACCTGTCTGCCTGTCTGGATGCCCCGCTGGTGATAGCTCCGGGAGAAACGGTAAAGGTGCCCACCGGCATCGCGGCGGCGGCAGAGGGCTGCGGAGACTGCGTGCTGCTTATATACGCCCGCTCCTCAACAGCCACAAAAAAAGGACTGGCTCCGGCTAACTGCGTGGGAGTCGTTGACAGCGATTACCGCGGCGAGCTGATAGTCGCCCTGCATAACCATTCCCGCGTAAAAAGGATCGTCGAGCCCGGGGAGCGCATCGCCCAGCTGGTGATAACTCCTGTTCTGCTGCCGGAGCCGGAGGAGGCGGAGATGCTTCCCGAGACCGCCCGCGGCGCCGGAGGCTTCGGCTCCACCAACTGATGTAAACCTGTATGTTCAAGGATCAAACGGTGATAATATGAATACCAACAAGATCAACTATCAGCTCCTTCTTGACAAAGAGCTTGAAGGGATACGCGCCGAGGGCAGAACGCCCACCCTGCTCCTGCACAGCTGCTGCGCCCCCTGCTCCTCCTATACGCTGGAATATCTGTCGGAATATTTCAGCATCACAGTCTTTTACTATAACCCGAATATCTACCCCGAGGAGGAATACTCCCGCCGTGTGGCGGAGCAGACGCGGTTCATCTCCCAGCTTCCGGCAAAGAACCCCATTGCCCTTACTGTCGGTGATTACGACCCGCAGGAGTTCTATACCGCAGTCAAGGGTCTCGAACAGATACCCGAGGGCGGCGAGCGCTGCTTTGCCTGCTACCGCCTGCGGCTGGAGCGGACAGCCCGCCTTGCGGAGGAGAGGGGCTTTGAATACTTCACCACCACCCTCTCCATTTCGCCCTACAAGAACGCCCCCAAGCTCAACGAGATCGCCTCGGAGCTGGCGGGGATATACCGTGTAAAGGCTCTGCCCTCCGACTTCAAGAAGCGCGAGGGCTACAAGCGCTCGGTTGAGCTTTCCAAACAGTACGGTCTCTACCGTCAGGACTACTGCGGCTGCATCTTCTCGCAGAGAGAAAGGAACAAGGAGCTATGACAATAACAGAAAAGGAAAACCCCCGGCTGCCCTATCTCCGGGACAAGACCTCAAAGCTCACCACCTCCCCCGGCTGCTATATCATGAAGGACAAGACCGGCAAGATCATCTACATCGGCAAGGCCAAGAACCTGCGCAACCGGGTCAGCTCCTACTTCCGCCCCTGGCAGGATCATCTGCCGAAGGTGTGGAAAATGGTCTCCCATGTGGAGGATTACGATTTCATCGTCACCGACAGCGAGTTCGAGGCGCTGGTGCTGGAATGCTCCCTTATCAAGCAATATACCCCGAAATACAACATCCTGCTGAAGGACGACAAGGGCTACAGCTATATCCGCATAACTGCCGAGCCCTTCCCGAGGCTTCAGGCCGTTCTGCAGAAGGAGGACGACGGCGCACGCTACATCGGCCCCTATACCAGCTCCTATGCCGTAAAGCAGGCAGTCGAGGAGGCTAACCGCGTCTTTCAGCTGCCCACCTGCCAAAGACGCTTTCCTCAGGACTTCCGCAAGGCAAGACCCTGTCTGAACCACCACATCAAAAAGTGCATGGGCGTGTGTACCGGGCAGTTCTCCGAGGAGGAGTATAACAATGTTATCCGTCAGGCGGTGGAATATATCATGGGCGGCTCTCAGCAGTCGGTCGAGCGCCTCACCGAGGAGATGAACGCCGCCGCCGAGGCGCTGGAGTTCGAGCTTGCCGCCCGCCTGCGCGACCGCATCTCCGCGATCAAAAAAGCCGCCGACGATCAGAAGATCTTCGACGACTCCATGAAGGATTCCGATATAATCGCCCTCTCGCAGAACAGCGAAATGGCCTGCGCCAGCGTTATCATGTACCGCGGCGGACGGCTTTTCGACAAGGCGGATTTCTTCCTCGGCGAGAAGGAGGATCAGTCACAGATGCGCGAAAGCTTTATCACCGGCTATTATTCGGTGCGGGATTCCGTTCCCAAGGAGATACTCCTCGACGAGGAGATCGAGAACGCCGAGCTGCTGGAAAAGTGGCTCCGCGAGAAAAGCGGCCATGCCGTCCATATCTCCACACCCCAGCGCGGGCATCTTCTGCGGCTGACCACCCTTGCCAAAAGCAATGCCTCGGAGTATCTTTCCATAAAGGTCGGGCGTACCGGCCGCGAGATAGTTGCTCTCGAGGAGCTTACCAAGGCGCTGGGACTTCCCAAGCCCCCGCGTTTCATCGAGTGCTACGACATCTCGAACCTTGCCTCGTCGGATATGGTCGCAGGCATGGTGGTCTATGAAAACGGCCGCCCCTGCCGGAAATTCTATAAGCGCTTTTCGATCAAGACCGTCGCCGATCAGAACGACTACGCCTGTATGTCCGAGGTCATTCAAAGGCGCTTCCGCAACTATTTTGAAAAGACCGACGAGGGCTTTTCAACTCTGCCCGATCTTATCTTCCTTGACGGCGGACAGGGTCACGTCAACGTCATAACCCCCCTCGTCCGCGCAATGGGGATAAACGTGCCGATTTACGGCCTTGTCAAGGACTCAAAGCACCGCACCCGAGCCGTTGCCGCCGCCGGCGGAGAGATCAGCCTTACCAAAAGCCGCGCCGCCTTCAACCTCGTCACACAGATACAGGACGAAGTCCACCGCTATGCGATAACCTATCAGGCGAAAAAGCATAAGAAAAGCTCCTTCCAGTCAGAGCTTACCAAGGTCAGAGGCATCGGCGAGAAAAAGGCCGTCCGGCTGATGACCGAGTTCAAGACGCGGGATAAGCTGCAAGAGGCCACTCCCGAGGAGCTTGCCAAGGCCGCCGGCATCAGCCTGAACACCGCCCGGGAGCTGTACGAGGTCATACACGACGGCCGGCCGTCCCCGGAATAAGCCGCAGAATATGCAAAAACCGGATATTCCCCGAAGCAGGGAATATCCGGTTTGCTTTTTATCTGTCAGATGCCTGCGGTTTAGTACATTCCGCCCATTCCGCCGCCTGCGGCAGCAGCTGCCATAGCTGCATCAGCAGCAGGATCCTTGATATCGGCTACAAGGCTCTCGGTCGTCAGTACCATAGCTGCAACAGATGCTGCATTCTGAAGTGCCGAACGTGTTACCTTGGTCGGGTCAACGATGCCGGCAGGGATCATGTCAACATACTCCTCCTTGTAGGCGTCAAAGCCGTAGCCTACCTTGCGCGAGCGAACGATCTTGTCGATGATAACGCTGCCTTCAAGACCTGCATTGACTGCGATCTGACGAACAGGCTCCTCAAGTGCCTTCAGAACGATCTGCGCACCTGTCTTTTCATCGCCGAACAGCTTGTCGCAGAGCTTCTTTACTGCGGGGATAGCGTTGATAAGAGCTGTGCCGCCGCCGGCCACGATGCCCTCCTCAACAGCCGCCTTTGTAGCAGCCAGTGCGTCCTCGATGCGGAGCTTCTTCTCCTTCATCTCGACCTCGGTAGCAGCACCTACCTTGATAACTGCAACGCCGCCTGCCAGCTTGGCAAGTCTTTCCTGCAGCTTCTCGCGGTCGAAATCAGAGGTGGTGGTCTCTATCTGCGCACGGATCTGTGCAACGCGGTTCTTGATAGCCTCGCTGTCGCCTGCGCCGTCAACGATAATGGTGTTCTCCTTGGAAACAACTACCTGACGGGCGCTTCCGAGCTGCTCCATAGTGGTCTCGGAAAGCTCAAGACCCAGCTCGCTGCTTATTACCTGTCCGCCGGTGAGGATAGCGATATCCTGAAGCATTTCCTTTCTTCTGTCGCCGAAGCCGGGAGCCTTTACCGCAACGCAGGTGAAGGTGCCGCGCAGCTTGTTCACGATCAGAGTCGAGAGAGCCTCGCCCTCAACGTCCTCAGCTACGATCACGAGCTTCTTGCCGGTCTTAACGATCTGCTCCAGCAGCGGCAGTATCTCCTGTATGTTCGAGATCTTCTTATCGGTTATAAGGATCAGCGCATCGTCGATAACAGCCTCCATTTTCTCGGTGTCTGTTACCATATAAGGCGAGAGATATCCGCGGTCGAACTGCATACCCTCAACGACCTCGCTGTAGGTCTCGGCGGTCTTGCCCTCCTCGATAGTGATAACGCCGTCAGAGGAAACCTTCTCCATAGCGTCAGCGATCAGCTCGCCGACCTTCTCGTCAGCCGAAGAAACCGTGGCAACTCTTGCGATGTCAGCCGAGCCCTCGACCTTCTTTGAGTTTGCAACGATCTCCTGAACAGCTACCTCAACAGCCTTTGCGATACCCTTCTTTACTACCATAGGGTTAGCGCCGGCAGCGATGTTCTTCATTCCCTCGCGCACCAGTGCCTGTGCCAGCAGAGTAGCGGTGGTGGTGCCGTCGCCGGCAGCATCATTGGTCTTGGTAGCGACCTCCTTTACCAGCTGTGCGCCCATGTTCTCGAAAGCGTTCTCCAGCTCGATTTCCTTGGCGATAGTAACGCCGTCGTTAGTGATAAGGGGTGCGCCGTATTTCTTGTCAAGCACTACATTTCTGCCCTTGGGGCCGAGTGTGATCTTAACGGTGTCGGCCAGCTTGTCGATACCTGCCTGGAGGGCTTTTCTTGCAGCCTCTCCGTAAATAATATCCTTTGCCATAAAAGATCAGTCCTTTCTCTTTGTTCCTGTCATTCTACAACAGCGAGAATGTCTTCCATTTTCACGATGACATATTCCTCGCCCTCAAGCTTTACGTTTGTGCCGCTGTATTTGGAGATAAGCACCTTATCGTCCTTCTTCACGGTCATTTCAACGTCCTTCTTGCCGCCTCCTACAGCGACCACGATCGCAACCTCGGGCTTTTCCTTTGCCGAGCCTGCGAGAATGATGCCGCTCTTGGTGGTCTCCTCAGCTTCTGCCATTTTAAGGACAACTCTGTCCTGCAGCGGTTTGATCGTCATGATATATCCTCTCCTTTTAATTTGATTGACTTGTTTTAGCAGACGGGACGTTCAAGTGTTAGCACTCAACGCCTCCGAGTGCTAATTATTATTATAATACTTTTTTTCAAAAATGCAAGGGGATTGAGGCGCTAACTTCAAATTTCGTCGTTTTGCACAAAATCCCCTCCCGCCACACTTTCTTTTTAGTTCACGCTGCGCCCCCCCTCTGGGGGGCTTGGGTTGGTTTCGTGCTGTGGCCGGGACACCGCGTCGCGGACGGCTTGGCGTGATGTAACGTGGGACTCTCGCATTCTTGATACGTTGGCTCGTTAGATGCTCTCTCACGTTGGTTTGAGTCGTTTCCACACTTTGTATAAGTTTGCATTCCGAAGGGGCTTGGGGGCGACCGGAAAGCCCCCAAACGGGGCGGCGCACCACAGGCTGATAGCTGTTTGCGCTATGCTTTGGTTCGTCACCGGACGGAAATGCGCGCGGTCGCTTCGCTCCCTTGCTGTTTCCTGCGAGTGCGGGAGGGCAGCTTTTCCAGCGCTGCATTTTGTTTGTCCCCCTTACTGGGGATGTGATTTCCTGCTGTTGCGCTCTTTTGTTACTTTGTGCAGCGCCGGGTCGTCGCTATCGCGCCGAGTGGGACGCTGTCCCGATTTATTCCGAGCTTGCGAGGAATAAATTGACCCTTGCAAGGGGCGCTGCCCCTTGACCCCGCAAGCCTCGGCCTGTCGGAACGACAGGCTGCGCGACTGGCTTGACCGCGCGCTTTTTTATGCGCTTTGCGTTTTGGTTTACAGCTTCATCAGCCCCGCCGGCATCTATCTCGTTTCCTGCACTCGCCCCAGCTCGGCGGAGTTGGGTGCAGGGGCACGCCCCTGCCGCTTCGCGTTTGGGTTTACAGCTTCATCAGCCCCGCCGGCATC
>JAFSSS010000011.1 GCA_017450925.1 Ruminococcus sp.
CAGCTTCTCCTGCACTTCTTCCCGTTCTTCTTTTGTAAATGCTTTTCCCATATATTCCTCGCATAGTTTCGTTTAATTTGTGTTAGCTTTGTATAACTCGCTATGAACATATTATCTCTTTGTTCATAGATTGTCAATAGAGAAATTATGCAATGCCCTAATACACCTTATCCGGCCTTCGGCCACCTTCCCCTCAAGGGGAAGGCAAGGAGATATCGCCAGGCAAAAAAACAGCAAACGCCGGTGTTTCCACCGGCGTCTGCCATATCCAAAAAAGGTAACCAATAAGGAGGATAATGCCAAAACCTTACTCAAAACAAATCATAATAGGTCTCATTTCTTTACATGGAAAGCATCCATTCCCGGATATACTGCGGAATCACCCAATGCTTCCTCAATACGGAGTAACTGATTGTACTTCGCTACACGCTCGCTGCGGCTCGGCGCACCGGTCTTGATCTGGCAAGTATTCAGAGCTACTGCCAGGTCTGCGATCGTGGTATCTGCTGTCTCACCGGATCTGTGAGAAGAGATCGCCGTATAGCCTGCGTTGTGTGCCATCTTGATAGCTTCCAGTGTTTCGGACACGGAACCGATCTGATTCAACTTGATCAGGATAGAGTTACCTGCGCCCAGCTGCTCCTCGATGCGCAGGAGCTGGTTGTATTTCGCAACTCTCTCCGATCTGCTCGGAGCGCCTGTCTTGATCTGACAGGTGTTGAGGGCTACCGCAAGGTCGGCAATGGTGGTGTCGGCAGTCTCGCCGGAGCGGTGAGAGGAGATAGCCGTGTAGCCCGCCTTGTGAGCCATTTTGATAGCCTCAAGGGTCTCGGATACAGAGCCGATCTGATTGAGCTTGATAAGGATAGAGTTGCCCGCGCCGAGGCTGATGCCCTTTGCAAGCCGCTCGGTGTTGGTAACGAAGAGGTCGTCGCCCACAAGCTGTACCTTTCCGCCGATCTGTTTGGTCATCTTTACCCAGCCGTCCCAGTCCTCTTCATCAAGGCCGTCCTCAATGGAGATGATAGGATACTTGTCAACAAGAGCCTCCCAGTGAGCGATAAGCTCGTCCGAGGTGAACTCCTTGCCGCTCTTGGGCTGCTTGTAGAAGCCCTTGCCCTTTTCGCTCTTCCATTCGGAGGATGCGGCGTCCATAGCGATCATGAAGTCCTTTCCGGGCTCGAAGCCTGCGGCCTTGATAGCCTCGAGGATCTTCTCGATAGCCTCCTCGTCGCTCTTGAGGCTGTTGGGAGCAAAGCCGCCCTCGTCGCCCACGGCGGTAACATCGCCCATAGCCTTCAGCAGAGCCTTTAGGCTGTGGAACACCTCTGCGCACCAGCGCAGACCCTCCTTGAAGCTGGGAGCGCCTACGGGCATTATCATGAACTCCTGCGTATCAACAGCGCTGTCAGCGTGAGCGCCGCCGTTCAGAATGTTCATCATCGGAACAGGCAGCTTGGTGCCCTGTATGCCGCCCAAAAATCTGTAAAGCGGAATATCGAGGGATGCCGCCGCCGCTCTTGCGCAGGCGATAGAAACAGCTAAAATAGCATTAGCGCCCAGCTTGGACTTGTCCTTGGTGCCGTCGGCCTTTATCATAGCGGCGTCAACGGCGTATATATCCGAAGCGTCCATGCCGGCAACGGTCTCGGCGATAACGGTGTTGATGTTCTCGACGGCCTTCTGAACGCCCTTGCCGAGATATCTGCTCTTGTCGCCGTCACGAAGCTCAAGAGCCTCAAACTCGCCGGTGGATGCGCCCGAGGGAGCGGTGCCTCTTGCAACGGTGCCGTCTGCAAGTGTGACCTCTGCCTCGACAGTGGGGTTTCCGCGGGAATCAAGTATCTCCCTGCCCACTACCTTTTCAATTTCAAGATAATCCATAACTCTACTCCATTCCGCCCCGGAGGGCATTTATTTAACGTGGTATGCCTGCATATCACATTATTGACTCACAGGCCCCGTATATTCCGAATATTCGCACTTATCGAAAGGAGCCTGCTTGATCTGTTCGCGGTTAGTTTTAGCTAACCACTATCATTATATCAGATTTTTGTCTTCCTGTCAAGACCCATTGAGAAAAATCGCTTACGCTAAAAGAAGAAAGAATAAAGAATAAAGAAGAAAGAATAATAAAGGAGTCGCCTTACGGCGACAAATATGCCCGTTCGGGCATGGCAGTTTGCGGAGAACGCAGATGTTGATTTTCTGTTCTCGCTGCCGCGCCCGAACGGGCAAAACCGCGCCGAAGGCGCTCCTTAATTATTATTTATTCTTTCTTCTTTCTTCTTTATTCTTTTAGCGAAGCGCTCCGCATTCTTTTAGCGAAGCGCTCCGCCTAGTCTCCATGATGCCGCCTCGCGCCGGCTCTCCACGAAGGAGCGGTAGATGCCCTCGCGCTGCATAAGCTCTGCGTGGGTGCCCTGTTCGGAGATGCGGCCGCCGTCGATGACAAGTATCCTGTCGGCATTGCGCACGGTCTTCAGACGGTGGGCTATCATGATAATGGTCTTCTCACGGGTCAGTGCGTCGATAGCCTTTATAAGGTCGGCCTCGTTTTCGGGGTCAACGTTGGCGGTGGCCTCGTCAAGGACGATTATAGGCGCGTCCTTCATTATCGCCCGGGCTATGGAGATGCGCTGCTTCTCGCCGCCGGAAAGCGAGGCTCCCCCCTCGCCGATGACTGTGTCGTAGCCCTCCGGCAGCTGCATGATGAAATCGTGGCAGCAGGCCTTCTTCGCCGCCTCGATGACCTTCTCCATGGGCGCCTCCGGCTGGCCGAAGCGGATGTTGTTGGCTACCGTGTCCGCAAAGAGATATACCCGCTGGAACACAAAGCTGTAGTTTTTCATAAGTGCGTCCATGCTGTAATCACGCACATCTCTGCCGCCGAGGGTCACGCGGCCGCTGTCAACATCCCAGAAGCGGGAGAGCAGGGAGGTGAGGGTGGTCTTGCCGCCGCCGGAGGGGCCGACTATCGCTGTGGCGGTGTGCTGGGGGATTTTGAGCGAGATGCCGTCGATTATCTTCCGCTTTTCGTAGGCAAAGCTGATGTCTTCGGCAGTGATGTCAAAGCTGTCGGGACGGATATCCTCGCCGGAGATGTCCATTTGCGGTGTGGCAAGTATCTCCTCCGCCTGCCTTACCGAAACATCCACCGTCCGCAGCAGCGCCGAGTAGGTGCCTGCGCTGTCAAGCTGTGCATAGATAAGGTAGGAGCTGATTATCATGATGACGGTGGTCAGCAGCTCCATGCTGCCCCCGAGATGCAGCAGCACCGACATCAGCACGATGACCGTTCCCAGCGCCTTGAGCCAGAAGCTCTGCAGGGTCATGTAGGGGATAAGCTTCAGCTCCATAGCGGAGTTGGCCTGCTCGTTTTCGTCGATAGCGGTGTTGAGGTCGCGGCTGCGTGAGCCTGTCAGACGGAACGTCCTCACCTCGAATATGCCCTGTATGTATTCGATGACCTTTGCCACCAGCGCCGCGTCCTTTTCCAGCTTGAGCTTTGCCATGTCCGCCGATACCTTCATCATGCCGCTGTTTATCTTGAAGAATACCGCCAGCCCTCCGCAGAGGATAAGCCCTATCCTCCAGTCAAAGACAAGTATCATCACCGTGATGACCGCCGTCGTCAGCAGTCCCGAGCAGACTATCATGACCACCCTTGTGGCCACGTTCTCAAGGTTCTGCATGGTGTTGGTGGTGACTGACATTATCCGCCCCAGACTGTTTTCGTTGTAGTAGCCCATAGGCAGGTATCTGAGATGCTCGGCTATCTTCATGCGCTTGCCGGCGCAGGTGCTGTAGCCGCCCTCTGTCTGCAGCATGGTGGCCTTTGACTTGAAGGCTCCCGCCCCGATGATGCTCACAAGCATTATCCCAAGGCAGATAAGGCAGGTCTGCCCCGTTACGTTTTTCTCGAGCAGTGCCTTTGTCATAACGTATATAGCCGGTATCTTCAGCGCCTCGAACATCGCCTGGAACAGGCTGAGGAGGATCGAGGCATAGAAGCGCCTCCTGTCCTCCGGGGCGCAGAAACCGAAGAAGTTTTTCAGTATCTTAAACATCGTCCTCACCGTCCTTTGCAGAGATATGCGCCGCCCACATGGAGCTGTAGAGCCCGCCCTTTTTCAGCAGCTCTTCGTGCCTGCCCTCCTCGGCTATCACGCCGTCACTGATGACATAGAGCCTGTCGGCGTTCTTTACGGTGGAGAGCCTGTGAGCGATAACGATAAGCGTTTTGCCCTCTACCAGCCTTGCCACGCTCCGCTGGATGACCGCCTCGTTCTCCGGGTCGGTGTAGGCCGTGGCCTCGTCAAGGATGATGATATCCGCGTTTTTGAGCATCGCCCTCGCTATCGCGATGCGCTGTCTCTCGCCGCCGGAAAGGCGTCCGCCGGAGGAGCCCGCAACTGTGTCATAGCCGTTATCAAGCCCCATGATGAAGTCGTGGCAGCCGCATCTCTTGGCGGCCTCCTCGACCTCGCTGTCGGTGGCAGCCTGCCTGCCGAGGCGGATGTTCTCCCGCACCGAAAGGTCAAAGAGATAGTTGTCCTGCGACACATAGGCTATCCGCTGATTGCATTCGTCCAGGGGGATATCCTTAACGTTCACGCCGCCGATGCTGATGCTGCCGCCGTCGGCGTCCCAAAGGCTGGCGATAAGCCTTGCCACCGTGGATTTTCCGCTGCCCGAGGGTCCCACCAGCGCTATGAACTCTCCCTTATGCACCGTCATGGAAATGCCGTGGAGTATCTCCTTGTCGGAATAGCTGAAGCGGACGTCATCAAGGACGATATCCCCGCCGGAAAGGGGCTTTTCGAGCCTGTCGGGGCGCACCATTTCCGGCGCGTCAAGTATCCTGCGCACCTCTGATACTATGGTGTCCATTTGCGCGATATCGTCGGAGTAGGACATCACCCTTATCAGCGGCTCGATAAGCCCCACCGTGAGGATGATGACCGTGATGAAGTCGGCAGTGCTTACGGTGCCGTTAATTGTCATGATGCCGCCGATAGGCAGAACGGAAAGCATGGTGGCGGGCATTATGCACATCGCAAAGGTCATATACACGTTGCATTTGCGCATCCAGTCAACAAAGCTGGCGGCACTCTCCATTGCGGCGGCGGCGAATTTCTCGTAGCTGGACTGCGCCTTGCCGAACACCTTGATGACCTCGATGCCGTTGATGTACTCCGTGGTGACGGCGTTGAGCGCCTTTGTCGCCCGGACTGCCCGGTTGTAGTTCTCTTCGTAACCGAACATCATCAGCATATAGCAGACGATGCCGAGGGGCACGGTGATAAGCGCCGCCAGCCCCAGCTTCCAGCTGATGACAAACACATATCCCAGCATGATGACCGGCGCCCCGATGCCGGTGGTGAACTCCGGCAGTATGTGTGCAAGGGTGGTCTCGATGCTGTCGATGCGCTCGACTATGGTGCTTTTCAAAGCCCCCGAGGGCTGACTGATAACGTCACCGAGGGGCTGACGCGCCAGCTTGTCCAGCGCCCGCTTGCGTATCACCGCAAGGGTGTGGAAGGTGGCAAGGTGCGAGTTAGCCGTGCTTAGCGCATGGAACAGCGAATGCCCCAGCCACAGCGCCAGTATTATTGCGCAGTTGATGACATAGGCGCTCTTGTCCGTGCTGCCCGCCAGCAGGTCACGGACTATCCGCGCGATGAAATAATAGGGCGCTATCCCGCAGACCATGCTGAAAAATGCCAGCACCACGCTGATAACGAATTTTCCCTTTCTCTCCCCCGACTGACTTAGCAGCCAGCCGAAGGAGCCGTTTCTGTCCTTTCCCATTACATATCCTCCTGTCTGTTTCGGTAGCTTTGGGGCGTTACCCCCATTACCGCCTTGAATGCCGCCGCGAATTTCGAGGCGTTGTCATAGCCCACACGCTGTGCCGCCTCTGCCACGGTCATCCCTTCCGTGATAAGCAGCTCTGCCGCCGCCTTCATCTTATACCCCCGGATGTACTGATAGACCGGCATTCCGTACACCGCCCTGAACACCTTTCTGAGGGTCGCCGGGGGCATTCCCGAGATGCCGGAAAGCTCCTCAACGGTAAAGCTTTTGTCCAGCCTCCCGGTGATAAGGGTGTGAAGCTCCTTGACCCTGTCGGTCTGTGCGGCAGGGAAGTACTGCCGGCAGTCGGAATGCTGCGAGGCGTCCAGCGCCGTCAGCAGCAAGAGCAGCTCTGCGGTCTTAAGCCGGAAATAGCCGGGCCTTATGCTCCGCGGCACCGAATAGAGCTGCCTAAACAGCAGGTTCACCGCCTCGCACCGCCTTAGCAGGAACTCTCTCCCGCCGGGGCAGAATTTCTCTCCCAGCCCCTCGATATCCGCCTCAAGAAAGGGCAGCTCTCTTTTCAGCGACTCCTGTGCTATGTCCTTCACAAAGCCGATGCTGATGCCGTGGTAGTGTGAGAGAGGCAGCTCCACGCTGCCCTCGTGATGCACCCGCCTGTCGATGCGCAGGTCGCCGGCCTCCATGTAGTACCGCCCGCCGAGGGAGTTTTCATGCTCGATGCGCCCCTCTCTGCAGTGGTCGATGCACAGCACGGTGCTGTCGCTGCTGTACTCCGATCTGCACCGTCTTAGGTGGAAGTCGTTATACATCAGATACACGCCCTCGAACACCCGGTAAACGGTCATGAAGCCCTCGCCGCTGCCGTCCTCCAGCCGCAGCACCCGGCAGTCGCCCTCTGCGGCCACCTCGTGGACATTCGAGCCGAACCCCGTCTGCCCGAGGGAGCCGAAAATATCCCGTTCCATTCCTGCCTCCTTTAGTTAGCCTTGACTAACCACGATTCAAAATATAAGTCCCCCGAGGGAACGATAGTAATTATACCACACTCCCTCCGGAAATGCAACTCCATTTTGTTCCCAATGCTCCGAACCGCGCAGAAAATCTCGGTGCATACTGCACTGTGCATTCTGCACTGTGCATTGGAGAGGCTTTCTGCTAAACTATTTTTCACCGTGATATTGACGTTTGAGAAATAATGTGTTATAATAAATGTGGTTAGCTATCGCTAATCGCACACAGAGTAATGCAAATGGGAGTGTTTGGAATGGAAAATAAAAGCATCTACAGAGCGATAATCGGCACCAATTCGTGGGGCAGCAAGGCCTACGGCAAGGTTCTTCGGGGAAGCAGCGTCGATGTGCCTACCCTCCGGGAGACCGTCCGCGAGGCCGTGGAGCGCGGGCTGCTAATCTTCGACACCGCGCAGGACTACGGCCTCGGGCAGGGTCAGAAGCTGATCGGCCGCCTCTGCCCCAAGGAGGCGCTTATCTCTGCAAAATATACCCCCGGCAGAAAGTATTCACCCGGACAGGTGCGCCGCTCCTTTCAGCGGGATCTGAACGACTTCGGCCGCAGCTTCGTGGATATCTACTGGCTCCACCTGCCCAACTGCATCGAGGAGAACCTCTCCGAGATGATCGCCCTTTATAAGGAGGGGCGCATCGGCAGCATCGGCATATCCAACTTCTCACTTGAGGAGTGCAGGCTGGCAAAGGCATTGCTCGACGAGGCCGGGGTGCCGCTCTTCGGCGTTCAGAACCACTACAGCCTGCTGGCAAGGGATTGGGAGCAGAACGGCCTTTTGGAATGGTGCCGCGAAAACGGCGTCCGGTTCTGGGCGTGGGCAGTGCTGGAGGAGGGTCTGCTCGTGCCGCCGAAAAAGGGCAGCAAGCTCTCCGCTATGAAGCTCGTCTATATCAACCGCCAGAACAAGCTTCTCCCACTGTACAAAAAAATGTACACTATCGGCAAGCGCCACGGCATTACACCCGCGCAGACCGCTATAGCCTTCTGCTGCTCAAAGGGGATAGTTCCCATATGCGGCTGTCGCAAGCCATATCAAGTGTCTGACCTTGACGCTGCTGCAGATGTCACCCTTTCCGACAGCGAGATCAAGGCGCTCGAGGCTGCCGCCGACAGCACCGGCGTTAAGATCCTCGGCGCGGATATGTTCCGCTTTGCGGTGAAGAAGCCCCTCTCCGACAAGCGCTATAAGGAGCTTACCCTAAACGAGTTCACCAAGGCCGCCGCCGTCTATGAAACGGATAAGGCGGGAGTGTATAAGATGTGCAAAAAGGACTATCCCGATGTGCTGGCGGAGCTGGAAAAGGAGCCCTTTACCGACCTGCTGGACTGCGGCTGCGGCACCGCCCCCATGCTCACCCTCCTGCATGACAAATACCCCGAAAAGCACTACACCGGCATAGACCTTACCCCGAAGATGATCGAGGCCGCCAAGGCCAAGAACATGGAGGGCGTGGAGCTTGTGGTGGGCGACTGCGAGGCTCTCCCCTTTGAGGACTGCTCCTTTGACGCGGTCATCTGCTGTCAGAGCTTCCACCACTATCCCAATGTGCAGAGGTTCTTCGACAGCGTTTTCCGCGTCCTGCGGCCGGGCGGAAGGCTTATCCTCCGGGACATGACCGCCGAGACCGGTGCGGCGCGGTGGTTCATGAACAATATCGAGATGCCCGTCATCAACCTTGCCGGCCACGGCGATGTCCACGTTTACGGCCGCGATGAAGTCGCCGCCCTCTGCGATAAAGCCGGCCTGCGGCTGGAGAGCTTTGAAAAGCGGGGCTTTTTCCGCCTCCACTGCGTGGCAAGAAAGCCGGGATAAGTGAACAGTCAGCAGTCAGGGCACCTCCCCCGCGAGGCGCTTTGGCTGCTCTTTTTTTGCCGGCGGAACAGCCCTGTACGGAGGAATGTAAAATGTTTGTTAAAGATGTAACAAACATTTCCTCTCGCTTGACAAATCGGCGGGACGTGGTATAATAATAGTACCCAGTTCCGATGTTCACTGCCGCAAACAGCAGATGACCGGATCGGGATCATAACGTTGTGAGTCTCCGCACAGAGCGGAGCATTCCTCACCTATATGAAGAACGGAGGATAATATGAAAAAGAAGAACAAGCTCGTTTCAGCCGCGCTGGCTCTCTGCATCGCGCTCTCGGCAACAGCCTGCGGCGACGATGACAGCAGCAGCAAGGCCGAGACTACCACCACCGCAGCCACTACCACCGCAGCCACTACCGCTGCCACCACCGCCAAGACCAAGCCCACAGAGACTACCCCCGAGACCACCACGGCCGCCGGGGAGGAGTCCAAGCCCGAGGAGGAGAAGGAGCCCGAGGCCGAGCTGGAATACTGGTCTGACGACTCGCCCGTTAAGCAGTCTATCATCGACTGGGTGGCCGAGGTCACCGACCCCGAGAGCGATAAGTTCATCCCGGTCGAGGACCGCATCGTCGTCTCCGACGTTGACGGCACCCTTATCGGCGAGCTTTATCCCGCCTATTTCGACTACTGCCAGTTCGTACACCGCGCCCTCTATGACGATACCTATAAGGCTCCCAAGGAGATGCAGGATTACGCCCATGTCCTCGAGGAGGCCTTCAAGACCCGCACCCTTCCCAAGAACTCCGCTACCGACCATGCCAAGTGGGCGGCTCTTGCCTATAAGGGCATGACCCCCGAGGAGCTTATCGCTTACTCCAAGGAGTTCATGAAATCCCAGGCCGAGGGCTTCGAGAACCTTACCCGCGGCGATGCCTACTACTGGCCGATGAAGTCCCTTGTGAAGTATCTCCAGGCGCATGACTTCACCGTTTATGCCGTCAGCGGCACCGACAGAACGCTGGTAAGAGCCGTTGTCTGCGATAACTTCGGCATCGCCCCCAACAATGTCATCGGCACCGACGTTACCTTTACCGCCACCGGCATGGGCGACACCGACGGCCTTGACTACACCTATCAGAAGGACGACAAGCTGGTGTTCGGCGGCGAGTACATCACCAAGAATCTGAAGTTCAACAAGGTGTGGTTCATCGCCCGCGAGATCGGAAAGGTGCCTGTCCTCGCCCTCGGAAACAGCTCCGGCGACCTTGCTATGGGTCAGTACACCGTCAATAACGACAAGTACGACGCCCGCGCCTATATGCTCCTCTGCGACGACACAGAGCGGGACTACGGCAAGCTGGATGTTGCCGAGAAGTTCAAGGGTCAGTGTGAAGAGCTGGGCTTCACCACGGTTTCCATGAAGAACGACTTCGCTACTATCTACGGCTTCGATATCAAGCTTTCCGAGGCCGAGGAGGAGCAGGAGCAGAAGGAAGCCGCATAATATCCGCGTTTTCAGAGCCTCCGGCTGTCACGAACAGCCGGGGGCTTTTTTTCTGTTGGCGGGGTTTATGCTGTCGAGGTCAAGGCCTGCATAGAACTGTTCCCATTCGCCAAGATCGTAGGAGTGTTCTGACATGGGGCTCTTCCTGCCGTCCTTAGCCGGAGAGGTCTTGCTTTCTGCGGGCTTGTGAGAGCAGTCCTCCTCGATCATGTTCCGCAGAGTGACAAAGGCCTTCTTCGATACCTTGCGGTTAGTGCTTTGCCAATCTGAAAGATTACGGATATATCTCTCAACAGTAAGACTGTCGGACAGACGGACAAGCTCACTGCGTTCCTCCTCCGTGAGTTCTACCCGCGAAAAGTCCGGCGGCGCATTGCGCCCAGTCTTGTCTGTTTTTGTCTGTTCTTTTCTGTTCTTTTCTTTTCTATTCTTTTCTGTGTCGGAAATGTCGGCATTTTTCTCCGAAATGTCCGCATTTTTCTCCGGGATGTCAGCATTTTGGCTTTCGTCATCCGTTTTGCAGGCTTCCTCGAGCAGATAATACTCCTCCCGGATGACCTTCCTCTTGCGGCGGGTGCTGCAGTCGTAATACCTCTGCTGAATGCCGTGAGAGGTGAGTATGCTGAACCTGCGGAACAGCTCGCCGTCGAAGATGCCCCGCTTGATGCATTTCTCCACCACCTCGCGGATGAACTCCGCGCTTTCGCCGCACTTTCTGGCGAATATTAGCGACACATCCTCGTTCCAAAGGCAGTAATAGCCCTCGCCCCCGTAGATCTTCTGCCAGAGCTTCACCAGAACAGCAAAGCCTCTGAGCCCGTATTCCGCCTCGATAAGTCCGATCTTATCATCCAGCTGGCAGTCCAGCTTGAACCAGTCCAGTTTCACCTTTCCCATTATAATGCTTCCTTTCATGACAGATAATAAGGGTCATGCGACATTCTCTTCATACATTCGGCGATAGCTCTTCAATGTGAGACCCTTTCACCTACAGCCAAAAAAGGGGAGACAGTTGCACGCAGACGTGCAACAAGTAACAGAAAGTTAATAAGCCGGAAACAAAAAAAGAACAAACAAGGTGCCCGCTAAAAATCATCGCCGAAAGCGCGGTGGCGATAAAGAAGTATTTGACAATTACAGCTTTGTATGTGCCACCGCTAAAAGAATATAATAATATCCTAACTAAAGTTAGGCAGAAGAAAGAATAAAGAAAAAACAAGGTGTCCGCTCTGCGGACATATTTCAAAATATATCGCCGCAGGCGATACCTTGATTATTATTTCTTATTTATTCTTTCTTCTTTTTTCTTTTAGCAGGCGCTGCACTAAGTAACGCAAAGACACTTCTGCCGTGATACAGCAGAAGTGTTGGAATAAAAACTTCTTTATTGCGCCTGCGCTAAGGCGATACCTTGTTTATTCTGTCTTCTTTATTCTTTCTTCTTTATTCATTTAGCGACAGCGCTTTTAGCGACAGCGCCAAAGCTTATATCTATCAGCCCGGTGATGTCCTCGAGCGGAACGGTGCCGTCCAGCAGGACCGTCAGCCAGCAGCCCCGGCTGATGTGATAGCCCTTGAAGTATCCCGGCTGACCGATGAGCATATCCCGATAGAGGGGGTCGTCCAGCTTGACGTTGAGGATATCCCCGCGGCCGCTGAGGGCGGGTGAAAGCTTTTCAAGGGGGATGTCCATGATAAGTGCGAACCACTTCCTGCTGCCGCTGTGACGGAAAACGGCATAGTCCGGGAATCTCGCCCAAAGGTACTCCGGGGCTGCACCGTATCTGCTTTTGACGTAGTCATAAACTTCCTGCCGCAGTGATGCTGACATTTCTGTATGCTCCTTACTGTTTGAATTCAATATCTATCCTGTTCATGCCGTCGAAGCTATAGACGGCGCTCGAGGGCAGGCTGCGGACGATCCTTGCCGAAAGCTCGTCGCCCTCGGTGAGCAGGTCAAAGCTCCTGCCGCCGTAGGTGATCGTCATTACAGTCTGGCCGGTGGCCTCGGAGTATTCCGCCCTGCATACCGCCGGCAGAGCCTCCTCGCCGGCAGCGGCGATTATGCCGCCCGTCACCAGCTCCTCAAAGCAGAGCTGCATATCCCGGACAGTCCTTGCGGACAGGAGGTTCTTCCGGCCGAATTCGTCTATCTGCGTCACCGCCCCGATAAGGTCGGTGTCCGGCGAGGCTATCTCTATCTCGAGCTGCCGCAGCCGCTTGATGAAAATGCGGGTCTTTTCCCGCTTGGGAGCGTCGAAGATCTCGGCGGGCGTGCCCTCCTCGTAGATGCCCCCCTCGTCCATGTAGAACACCCGCGTGGAAACGTCCCTTGCGAACTTCATCTCGTGGGTCACGATCATCATGGTCATGCCCTCCCTGGCAAGGGAGCGTATCACCGACAGCACCTCGCCCACCATTGTGGGGTCAAGGGCAGAGGTGGGCTCGTCAAAGAGGATGATCTCCGGCTTCATGGCGATAGCCCTTGCTATAGCCACCCGCTGCTTCTGCCCGCCGGAAAGCTCGTCGGGAAAGCACTGCGCCTTCTCGGCAAGACCCACCCGCCTGAGCAGCTCCATGCCCTCGCGGTATGCCTGCTCCCTGGGCGTTTTCAGCAGATCCACCGGCGCGGAGATAACGTTCTCGATTATGTTCCTGTTGTCGAAGAGGTTGAAGGACTGGAACACCATTCCCATTTTCCGCCGCACCCTTGAGATGTCGCACTTGGGGTCGGTTATCACCTCGCCGTCAACAGTAACGGTGCCGGAGGTGGGCTCCTCCAGCTGGTTGAGGCACCTTAACAGGGTGGATTTTCCCGTTCCCGACGGGCCGATGACGGAGATGACATCCCCCTTGTTTATCTCGGCAGACACGTCCTTCAGAGGCGTTACCTCCGGGTATTCCTTTCTAAGATGCTCTATCTTGATAAGGCTCATTCACTCCGCCTCCTTTGCCGCAGGCCTTTTATGCTTTCTCGGGTCTATCTGCCGCAGCAGCAGCTTCAGCAGCAGCGTCAGCAGCCACGCAAGTATGAAGTAGATCACCGCCGTGATTATCAGCGGGAAGAAGGCCTCGTAGGTGCGGCTGCGGATGATGTCGCTCATCTTGGTGAGATCCTGTATTGCGATATAGCCCACTACAGAGGTGCTTTTCAGCAGCGAGATCACCTCGCCCCGATAGACCGGCAGCTGTATTACCGCCGCCTGCGGGAAGATGAACTTAAAGAAGGCCTTGTTCTCGGTATAGCCCAGCGCCAGCGCTGCCTCACGCTGGCCGCCGTCGATGCTTTCGATGCCGGAGCGCATGATCTCTGAAACATAGGCTCCGAAATTCAGCGTAAAGCCGATGACCGCCACCCATACCGCGGGCAGCCCCGACCTGCCGAACACGATGTAATAAAGTATCATCAGCAGCACCACCATAGGCGTGCCCTGCAGCAGCCGCACATAGAGGTTCGAGATCACGTTTGCCAGCCTGCTGCCGGTGCGCCGGAGCATACATACCGAAAACGCCAGCAACGTTCCGAACACCACCGAAAGCAGGGTTATCAGACAGGTGGTGCCGATGCCCTGTACGATCAGCTTCCAGCGCTCCTCGCGGATGAAGTTCTTCTCTATGCCGGACTTTATCTCCTCCCAAAGAGATCTGTCCTCCTCCTCCGCGGCGGCAGCGCCGGTTATGTCTTCGGCGCGGACTACGGCTGTCATGCCGCCGCTGTAGATCGGGTCGGAGAAGTCCATAGTCTGCTTTCTTTCCTCGGTGACGGAAACAGGCCCTGCGATAAGGTCGTATTTCCCGCCGGTGACACCTGCCAGCGAGCCCGCCGCGTTGGTCTGCTCAAAGACGAGCTTATAGCCGCAGCTGTCGGCAAATTCGGTTATCAGCTCTACCGAATAGCCCACCAGCTCGTTGTCCTTGATGTAGGAAAAGGGCTGAAGGTCGTCGATCACTGCCACGGTGATACTGCCGTTCTCCCCGGAGGAGGCGGGCTTTACAGGCTTTTTGGCAGCCTCGTCCGCGCCGGACCATTTCTTCTTCAGCTCCTCCAGCCGCCCGGAGGAGCGGCACTCTGCGATAAACCCGTTGAACCTCTCCAGCAGCTGCTCCGAGCCCTTTTTGAAGGCAAAGGAGTAATCCTCGTCCAGTATGTTCGGGCTCAGGCAGGCAAGATCCTTCTGCTGGGCGGCTATCTGCCTTGCCACCGGCTCGTCCTCGATGAACAGATCGATCTTGCGGTTCTGCAGTGCGGCAACGCTGTCGGTCGCGGTGTCGAAGTAGAGATACTTGCTGTTCGGGAATTTTTCCAGCGTGACAGGCTCAAAGCTTGAGCCGGTTTTGATGCCGACAGTCTTGCCGTCGTAGTCCGAGGCCTTGGGCTGGCCGGAGCTGCCGGCAAGGTCGGCGGCTCTCACCGCCACCACGGTGCCGCCGGTGCTTACGGGGTCAGAGAACAGCACCTCCTCCTCGCGCTCGGGGGTAACGTTCATAGAGGTGGTGAAGTCATACTTCCCGGAGGCCAGCGCCGGTATGCGGGCAGGGAAGTCCACGTCCCCCAGCTCGAGGGCATAGCCGTACTCCCGGCAGAACCTTACGCACACGTCGATATCATAGCCCACGTTCTTGTTATCCTTGATGTAGGAAAAGGGCTCGTCGGTGGTGGTGGTGACAACGCGGACAGTTCCGTTCTCACCCGTGAGGCCGGACATATCCACCACCTTTTTGCTTTCGTCGCTGCCGAACCAGATAGCGTCTATCTCCGCTATAGTGCCGTCGGCATTGGCCTTGGCAAGGAAGTCGTTGAGCTTTTTGCAGAGGGCGGCCTCCTCCGGGTCGTTCTTTCTGAACGCAAAGGAGCAGTCAAGGTTGGTGATGCGCTTTTTGATGAAATCCACCTGCGGCTGGTTGGCGTGGATGCTTTTAAGGGCGGGCTCGTCGCCGAGATAGGCGTCTATCGCCCCGTTGAGCAGCGCCGTGTTCAGATCGGCATAGTTCTTGTAGTAGAGATATTCGCTTTCGGGGAAATTATCAAAGGTGGCCTGTTCGTAATTCGTCCCGGAGAGGATGCCGATCTTTTTGTCCTTGGCGTTATAGTCGGCAGCCGTAACCTCTGCCGCCGCCGTCCCGCTGACGGCGGGAACAGATCTTTTCCCGCTGACCGCATACACCACTGCCGCCGCGGTCAGCACCAGCACAAGGATTATTATCACATCCGTCTTGAATGTTTTCGATCTCTTCTTCATATGACCACCCCGATTATTTCAATGCACAATGCCTACTGTAGATTATAGCATACCCCTGCAGTGTTGTCAATCGCGGTGCCGTAAGCAACACCTTAACAACGATTATTTGGTAATGTTTGGACGGTTGGTTTTACAGCAATAAAACCGAAAGGACAGATACAAATGATTGATGCGATGTACAATTACAGACAGGGTGAGATCCACTCCGCTGAGTTCTCTGACGAGTTCAACAAGCTCTGCATACCGTTTGAAAATTCGCTGAGCGAGGAGCAGATTGATATATTCCACCAGATACTTGACTGCGTGAGCGAGACAGCCGCCGCTGAGACGAGGGTTGCATATAAGATTGGATTCAAGGACGGAGCGACTATGATGAAGGAAATTCAGGACTAATACGATCATAACATAAGGAAAGGGCAATGTCCTCCGTGAGTGGAAGGCATTGCCCTTTTATCAAAGTCTATTCATTTTGTTGTATTTTCAAAAAGATCTACTGTCTAATTTCCATTACTATTTATCCCACCCCGCCTGCCTGAACTCCCGATTGCGATATTCCTTCGGGCTGGTGTTATAATACTTTCTGAACGTCCTCGCAAAATGGCTGTATGATGAAAAGTGCAGTATATCTGAAATTTCGTTGAGCGTATAGTCGGAATATTTCAGCATATTCTCCGCCGCCTCCATGCGCTTGACTATGACATATTCAGTGATATTCATTCCCGTTTCACGCTTGAAAAGGACAGAGAGATAGCTTTCATTGAGCCGAACCATTTTCGCAAGCTCACCGACGACTATCTGCTCGTGAAGATGGTAGTGTATATAGTCTATGCACTGAACCACCTGTTTTGAGAAAACATTTTCCTTTTTGGCAGCAGCAACGGCTTTGACAAAGTATTCGGTCATTTCGCCGTGCAGAGCATATATTTCATCGGTCGTTTTTGCCTTGTCATATTTCTGGATATACAGGTCGCTTGCATTGTATGCTTTTTCTGCGTCCATGCCGCCCTCAATGGCAAAGCGTGTGACAAGCGTGATATTTGCAATGCAAAGATACAGCAGATTTTTCAAAGGGTCATCGGACAAATGTCCTGTTTCGGCAGAATGTATCATGCGTTTCGCTTCATCTATCGCTCTCATATCTCCACTTTTGATGTATTCGTATTGCAGCATTTCTTCATCATACTTGTGGTGGTGGAAGTTATTCTCCCGATTGATAAATTCAAGATATGCCAACCGCTTGACAATGCTTTCTTTCATAAAACATCACCCGATACTATGATAGCATATTTCAGCAATTATGTCAAGATGAGTGACGAAAAACAAAAACAGATGATATACAAGCGGTTCAATAAATGCTATGATATAGATACCGAATACAAACCCCATAATCAAAGAACTGGAGGAATGATGTATGTATAATTTCAATTTCTATATGCCCACAAAGGTGCTGTTCGGACCGGGCAAGCTCGGTGAGCTGCATAATGAAGCTCTCCCCGGCAAAAAGGCTCTGATCGTTACCACCAACGGCACAAGCGTTAAGAAGTATGGCTATCTCGACAGGCTTCAGAAGGAGCTTGACCTTGCAGGAGTGGAGTACGCTGTTTTTGCTGAGATCAGACCTAACCCCACCGACATCAATGTTATGGACGGAGCAAAGGCTGTCAAGGATAACGGCTGTGATTTCGTGATCGCTCTTGGCGGCGGCTCGGTCATGGACTGCTCAAAGTGTATCGCTCTTATGGCTGCTAATGATGGTGACATCTGGGATTACTCTCTTTCTGCAAGCGGCGGCAAGAAGAATGCCCAAAACCCTGCTATCCCGATCGTATGCATTACCACTTCGGCAGGCACGGCAAGCGAGGTGGATATTGCGTCCGTTATCACAAACGATGCAACACAGGAAAAGACAGGAATTTTCTTCCCCTCGATGTTCCCGACACTTTCCGTTGTGGACAGCGACCTGATGATGAGCGTACCCCCGAAGTTCACGGCATATCAAGGAATGGACGCTTTCTTCCACGCTTCTGAAACTGTTGTCAACAAGAACGTTCACCCTATGGCTGAGATGTTCGCTCTGAAAACTATCGAACTTGTGGCAAAGTATCTGCCCAGAGCTGTGGCAGACGGCAGCGATAAGGAAGCCCGTGAGATGATGGCTTATGCGAACACATTTGCAGGCTATTATATGATGTGTACTTCGGCGCACACAATGGAGCATACAATGGGCAGCTTCCACGATGACCTTGTTCACGGTGCCGGACTGATCGAGATCGCTCACGCTTACTATGATTTCTTTGCAGAGCGCAAGGCAGCCGAAGAACCTATGAAGAAAATGGCAAGGGCTATGGGAGTAGAGAACCCCAGGTCCGGCAAGGACTTTATCACAGCGCTTGACAAGCTGATCGCTGATGTTGGCTGTGCTGATCTGAAAATGAGCGATGAGGGCATTACAGAGGAGGAGCTTGAAAAGTATCCTGCCAAAGTCCACGAAGTTCTCGGCGGTGATATTACTGCTGATCCGCTCCCCCTTTCCGATGAGGACTATCTGACGATCTTCAAGAACGCATACAAATAATCACAAATAGGGGCTGTGCCTGCGGTGCAGCTCCTATCACAATATAGAAAGAATGATGATATGAAAGCAAATACCTTGAATATGACCGAAGGAAATATCCTCAAAAACCTGATATATTTCGCTATCCCTGTGCTGATCGGCAATATATTTCAGCAGCTATACAATGTTGCCGATACGGCGATCATCGGGAATATTCTCGGTGATACTGCCCTTGCTGCTGTAGGGGCCGCCGCACCTGTGTATGGTCTTATGATAGGTTTTGCAGGTGGTCTGACAAACGGATTTGCAGTTATCATTGCAAGATATTTCGGAGCAAACAATGAGCGAGAAATGAAAAAATCGGTTGCTTTGACCTATATACTCTCTGCTTTTATCGCTGTGATTCTGACAATAGGGAGCGTGTCAATTCTCAACCCGCTTATGAAAGCCTTGAAAACTCCCGATGAAATAATTCGTGACACCGAAAGCTATATGCGTATCATCATGCTGTTTTCGGTGATAACGATAGCCTACAATATGCTTGCAGGAATGATGAGGGCGATAGGCAACAGCAAAGCACCGCTGTACTTTCTTATTGTTTCAACCTTTGTCAATATCGGGCTGGATTTTCTGTTTGTCAAGGGCTTTGATATGGGGGTGGCAGGAGCCGCCTGTGCAACTGTTATTTCTCAGGGCGTTTCGGTAGTGCTGTGCTTTGTGTATGCTCTGAAAAAATGTGAATTTCTGATATTCCGCAAATCTGAATTACAATGGGACAGATCACTCCTTGCTGACCTGACAAGCACTGGTCTTTCGATGGGGCTGATGTATGCTATTGTTTCTATCGGTTCGGTGATACTGCAAGGTGCGGTCAATTCATTCGGAACAAGCACCATAACCGCCCATACCGCCGCAAGGAAGATAGACGATATTTTCATGCTCCCTCTCGGCACGATCTCTATGGCTTCATCGACATTTGCAAGCCAGAATTACGGTGCAGGCAAAATGGACAGAGTAAAGCGGGGTATCCGCTATGGCATTATTATTTCGATGATTTGGAGTGCATTTTCTGTTTTGGTATGTGTACTGCTCCGCCGCCCGATGATACAGGCTCTCACAGGGACAACGGACGAAGCGGTCATAGCTACTGCTTCAAGATATATCATCTGGAACATCTCGTTTTTCTTTATTCTTGGCATACTTCTCGTTCTACGCAGCAGCTTGCAGGGTGTGGGCAGGAAGCTCGTTCCTGTTACGGGAAGTGTGGTGGAGTTTCTGCTAAAAATACTGGCAGTCGCTGTACTTGCGCCCAAGCTCGGATATTTTGGAATATGCATTTTAGAGCCTGTTATCTGGATAGTGTGTGCGATGATCGTACTACTTGACTATTATGTATTTATGAAACATACTGCCGGAAGGAGTGCTGTACTATGTTGAAAAACGCCTTTACCGATCTTCTTGTTCTGCTGTTGCTCTGCCTGACGAGCTGTTCAGACAGCACGGTGAGCAGTCCTGTTACGGAACAGGAATCAACAACCGCTGTAACAAGCACCATAGCAGAAGAAACAACAACAGCGGAAACGATACCGCAAACAGAGGAACAGACTTCAAGTGATGTTCAAAATCAAAGTATCAGCGAGGTTATCATCAGCTTTGACTATCAGCGTGGTACAACGATTGCTTCAAATCAGGCCGCTGTATGGATAGAAAATACAGAGGGTGAGCTTGTGAAAACACTCTATGTGAGTGATTTCACGGCAGCCAGACGAGGATATGAGAACCGTGATATGGCTCTCTCCGAGTGGGTAAAGACTGCCGTACCCTCGGATATGACTGATGATGAGGTCGATGCTGTTTCAAGTGCTACACTTGGCACAGGTTCACACTCCTTTTCGTGGGATATGACCGATGAAAACGGTGAGCGAGTGCCTGACGGAGTTTACACGGTCAAGGTCGAAGGCACGCTCTATTGGGAGAGCAACATACTGTTTTCTTCTCAGGTGGATATTGGCTCACCTATATCCGGCGAGCTTGCGGTAACAGAGAACAGGAGTGAGCCTGACACACAAGAAAATGCGGATATGATTGACAATGTTCGTATCTATGTGATGTCATAATAGAAAGAATGTAACGGAGGGATAAGCTATGACCGAACTTGAAAAGCTCGAAGCAGGACTTGAATACTGCTATGATGATGCAGAGGTTTCTGCCCGAAAGGAAAATGCGATTATTCAATGCCGAAAGTACAATGCGATTGACGATACCGATTATGAAGCTCAATATGCTCAGCTTAAAGAAATGCTCGGCAGCGTAGGTGAAAAGGTTTGGATTGCAAAGACTTTTAGCTGTGATAATGGCAAGAAAATATTTATCGGTAATAATTTCACGGGCAACTTCAATCTCACAATACTCGATATTCGTGAGGTCTACATTGGAGACAATGTGATGATCGGTCCGGGGACACTTATCACAACGGTCGGACACCCTCTATCCCCAATGGGCAGGAGGAAGCACCTCGGTATCGCAAATCCTGTTCGTATCGGCAATGATGTATGGATCGGCGGTAATGTGACGATACTGCCGGGTGTGACGATAGGCAATAATGTTGTGGTCGCTGCGGGTGCGGTGGTCACGAAGGACATTCCCGATAACTGCGTTGTGGGAGGTGTGCCTGCACGGAAGATCAAGGATATAGAGGACGATACGGAGGAATGACCTATGCTGAATAAAACTGTAAAACTTGCAAACGGATATGAGATACCCTCGATAGGCTTCGGAACATGGCAGACAGCTGACGGTGCGACAGCTATCGCAGCCGTAAAAGAGGCTTTGAATGACAGATATACGCACTTTGACTGTGCAGCCGTTTATGGCAATGAAAAGAGCATTGGCAGAGCTATAAAGGAATCGGGATATGACAGAAGCAGCCTATTTATTACAAGTAAGTTGTGGAACACTGAGCGAGGATATGACAAGACCATTGCCGCTTTTGAGAAAACGCTTGCTGATCTTGAGCTTGACTATCTGGACTTGTATCTTATTCATTGGACTGCAAATGCAAAACAGTACACTGACTGGCGTGAGATCAATGCCGATACATGGAGAGCTTTTGAGTATCTATATGAGCAGGGCAAGATCAAAGCAATAGGCGTGAGCAATTTCAAAGCCCACCACCTTGAAGCTCTGATCACAGACAGCAGGATAAAGCCTATGGTCGATCAAATCGAGTTTCACCCAGGCTTTATGCAGGCAGAAACAGTATCTTTCTGCTGTAAAAACGGTATAGCTGTTGAAGCGTGGAGTCCGCTTGGTACAGGCAAGATGCTTCGGAATGACACTTTGAAAGCAATCGCTGAAAAGTATGGAGTATCAGTTGCACAGCTTTGTATCCGTTGGTGTTTACAGAATGATGTGATCCCTCTGCCTAAGTCCATAACGCCTGATCGCATTCAACAGAATATTGATGTTTGGGACTTTGAGATCAGCACAGATAATATGTCGGTCATAAACACTATGGAATACTGCGGTGGTTCCGGGCTTGATCCGGATGATGTGGATTTTTGATTTATATCAGTGATGTGTACAGATAGGGGTAGTTCAATAGCCCGTGGTCGATCGGAATATATTATTTCTTCCTCGGTGCAATAAGATTTATGCTTATGAGAAATGTCCGTATCACAAGTGCGGACGATACCTCGCGCAAGGGAAAATATCACGAATACAAGACCTACCGCTTGTGCGGAGCTATGATCATGGCGCTTGATCTTGTTATGGCAGGAATGACTATTCAGATGATCTGGAAGGACAACAAAGTTGACTATCAGCAAACAGCGGTCATTATCTCTGCAACATATACCTTTTACAGCTTTATTTCAGCTATTGCAAATGTGATCTCCTTCCGAAAGAGAAACAATGCGATCCTCTCTGCAGCCAAAAATGTAAATATGACCGCAGCCGTTATGTCAATGTATTCCCTGCAAAATTCGATGCTGTATGCGTTTGAAAAATCCGATCAGCAGACATTCCGCAGACTGATGAACAGCATAACGGGAGGATTTGTGCTTGTGATCGTGCTGGGGATAGCGACTTATATGCTGATAAACGGGACAAGTAAAATGGAAAAGTATTCAAATAAGAAATAATTGACAACGGCTCTCACTCTGATCAATGTTTAATACTCAAATGGAAGCTCTCGGAAACGCTCTGCAAGCGTTGCTGAGGGCTTTTTCTTTTTGACGGTTAAGTTTTACGCTCTGCAAGATCGGACGGTGCTGAGGGATATTTCCGTTCGTCTGAGGGGCAAGGTCAAGCAGAAGTCGGCTCGGCAATGCCATGCGTGACTTCATACTCTCTCACACGGCGATAAAAGGTATTAGCCGACAAGCCCATTCTTCGCATAAAATCCCTGCCCGTGATATTCTTCGACTTCCATTCCCCATAGAGCTGCCCGAACTTCGTCCAGTCGATCTCAATAGGCTTTCTGCCCTTGTACTTGCCTTGTGTCTTAGCGATCTCGATGCCCTCACGCTGTCGCTGTTTGAGCTGTTCACGCTCCAACTGAGAGAGGGCGGCGAACACGGTAAGCATAAACTTTCCTGACGGAGTATCGGTGTCGATTTTCTCCTTGTGACTGACGAGGGTTACTCCCTTTTCGGTGAGAGTGTCGATAATGTTCAGCAAGTCCTTTGTAGACCTCCCCAGACGGCTGATACTCTCGATGTAGAGAGTATCGCCCTCACGCACATAGTCGAGCAGTGCGGGTAGCTGTGGACGGTCTGTGTTTGCTCCGGCCA
>JAFSSS010000083.1 GCA_017450925.1 Ruminococcus sp.
CATCATCTGCTTGCCAGCTTTCCGTCATATTACCCAAATTCTCCTTGACTTGCGTCAGCAAGCCTGCGTCGAATTTAGGCAATCTGACGAAAAGCTGGACGGCGCATCTGATGCACAGGGGTCGTGCGGTGTTGCCTTAAGCTCCCGTACAATAAAACTGTCCGGCATATCAGTTATTTAAAAGCGCTTTTTTCCGGCCTTTCGGGCCATTTGAGGATCATGTCGCAAAAGCATATAAAAAACGTAATATTTCCGTATTAGATGTTTAATTTTCGATACGTATGTTAAATCTTTTGTATAAAAGAATATTAGCATATAGTATAATAATAATCGCAGAGGGGAAAGCCCCTCAACGAAAATATGCCTGTGAGGCAGGCAGAATAATATGGAGGTATTCGGTTATGAAAATGAGAAAGGTTTTTGCAGGAATGGCAGCAGCTGTACTCGCATCAGCAGCAATGGCAGTTTCCGCTTCGGCAGCAACAAATGTTTTTGACGTAGTTACCGTTGCGACCGGTGATGACGGCGCAGTTACTTACGATCCCAGCGTTGGCGCTATGGGCTTCTTCATGAACGGCACATGGGACGACTGGAACCAGGGCGACTGGGTAGCTCCCGACGAGAACGGTGTTCTCACTGTTGAGTTCCCCATTTCCGAGATCGCAGCTATGGAGGCGGAGAGCGGCGAGACCTCTCTCGGCATGATGGGCGTTATGATCTGCAATCTTCCTGCTGAAAGCTTCCCCTATGAGCTGGAGCTTAAGGAAGTATCCTTTAAGGATTCCGACGGCAAGGTAACTGATTTCGACAGCCTTGAGGGCAAGATCGAAGCTGCAAATTATATCGACAACGGCAAGGAGACCAACACCTATCGTCTTATCATCCGTCCTACTGACGAAACCAAGGACGACGGCACAGTTGTTACAAAGGCAGCAGCCGAGGCAGAGGGCTGGGGCGAGGCCGGCGCTTTCAAGGCCGGTACACTCAAGGTAGTCATTGATATGCTGAAGCCCGCAGCAGGCGAAGAGTCCAAGGCAGATGAATCCAAGGCTGACGAGTCCAAGGCAGATGAGTCAACAGCAGACGAGTCCAAGGCTGAAGAGACCAAGACCGAAGAAAACAACGGCGGCAGCGACGGAACCACCACTACCGGTACTGCCACAAATAATACAACTGCAAATAATACTGCCAACAACAATGCAGTAAATCCCGCAAACAGCGGCGACAACGCTAAGGCCGGTGCAGCAGAGGGCATCGCTCTCGCAGCAGCAGCAGTTGCAGTTGCAGCAGCGGTAGCTTCCAAGAAGAGAAATTAATCGTCGGCTGGCAATGCGATCGGAGGTATATAAATGAGAAACTTCAAGAAATTTGCTTCCCTTGCGGCAGCAGTCATTATGGCAATGGGAGCGGCATCCTGCGGTGATACAAATTCTTCTGATGCGGGAGCCAACGATGACGGCACCGTGACGACCACCGCTTCGGGAAGGGACCTCAAGGAAAGTCAACAGGAGGCTATCAATGATATCGCCTCCGAAAGCAAGCCCGAGGACAGACAGCTCAGCAACACCAATATCAAGTGGTTCTCCTTCTGGGATATCAACCCCACCTCAAGCGAGGATAAGGATATCGGCGTTGACCTGGCTCTGTTCAAATCGAAATACAACGGCACCATTGAATATGTGCAGACCACATGGGAAAAGAAGTTCGACGATCTGGCAGCCAAGATACTTGCCAACGAGTCGCCCGACTTCTGCGGCGCAGACGATATGGATATGTTCCCCAAGGGCGCTATCAAGCAGATGATCGAGCCTATCGACGACTATATCGACTTCGAGTCCGATCTCTGGAAGGATATGAAGGCAGCCTCAGATCAGTTCATGTATGAGGGCAAGCACTATGTGGGCATCTCCCGCGTTGACCCCGCTTATATCTGGATCTATAACAAGAAGGTGCTTGAGGAGCTCGGCGTCGAGGAGCCTGCCAAGATGTTTGACGAGGGCAACTGGAACTGGGACACTATGGCACAGATGTGCGTGGATTTCGTTGACCCCGAGAACGAGAAGTATGCTCTTGATGCATGGTACTATGAGAATGCGCTCACCGAGTCCACCGGCGTTCCGCTCATCGGAATGAAGGACGGCAAGATCGTGAACAACATCGAGGATCCCAAGATCGCCAAGGTGCAGGAGAAGATGTACGAGCTGCAGAAGAACAACGTCGTATATCCCAAGCATGAAAATGCATGGAATGTAAGAGGCGGTAAGGATAAGTGGGGCACCGGCCTTGCTTCCGGTCTGACACTGTTCTATCCTATCGGCTTCTGGGCTATCGAGGATGCGCTCTCTGTTACCGCTCCCTTCGGTGATATCTCACAGGGCGAGGTAATGTTCGCTCCCGTTCCCTGCGATAAGGATTCGGATGCACAGTATATCCCCTCAAGAGTACACGGCTTCTGCATCTGCAAGAATGCACAGAACCCCGAGGGCGTTGCTGCATGGCTCGACTGCACAAGAATGGCCGAGGCTGATCCCAAGGCTAAGGAGATCACTATGGAACAGCTGAAGAATGACTACGGCTGGACCGATGAAATGATCGAAATGCGCGACAGGATCTATCAAATGGCTGCAGAGCATCCTGTATTTGAATTTGCACAGGGCGTTTCTACAGATATATCCAACATGACAGACAGTATCATTAAGAAGACCATGCACCCGCAGGAGACTGCAAGCTGGACAGAAACTGTTCAGTCCTATAAGAAGAAGCTCGATAAGGCTATCGAGTTAGCGCAGAAAACTGTCTGAAACACTATGATTCCTTCATAATATCTCCTTATTATTTGCTGCACCGGGCGAATTGTCCGGTGCGGCTTGCGCTGTTTATTTATTGATATAGATCACAGAAAGCCCACTGTCAGCAGCGTGGATGCCCCCGTGCTTTCCATACCGCTGACAGCGGTTTCTGCCGGAAATGGTAAACGTTTTCATGCGCAGGAGAAGCTTTCGCAGTGCAAGCTTGAGCAGCAGGTTTTGTAGGACGGATGTTATATTGGCATAAAATCCAAAAACAAGCAGGCGCAGGAGAGCATTTATCGCAGCTCGGCGTCAAGAATGCGGGCATCGAAAGTCACATCACGCCGCAAGCCCAAGCGCCCAACAGGGGCGCAGCGTGAATCAAAAAAAGAGGTGAGAGGTTATGAGTATCAGCAAGGAGCTGAATTACCGGGAATTTTATCAGCGGGAAAACGGATTGCTGCATTCTCCCTATCAAAAGGAGCTGGAGTTCTATTCCGCCGTAAGCTCGGGAAATATCAGACGTGTAAAGGAGCTTTACACGCCCCTCGCAGTCGAGGGCTACGGAAAACTCAGCAAGGATCCTGTCAGAAATATAAAATACCATTTGGTCATTACCATAGCGCTTATAGCAAGATTCTGCATCGAGGCGGGTATGCCTATGGAAACGGCCTATACGATCAGCGATATCTTCATCAACCGGCTCGATGAAAGCACCACAGCAGAGGAGCTGGAGGAGATCCACCGGGAGACCTTTCTGGAGTATGCAAGACGTATGCAGAAGGTCAATTCCGGCGAGGCCTATTCAAAGCATATACTTGTGTGCCTTGATCTTATCTACGATAATATCTATAAGGGCATAAGAGTGCAGGAACTGGCGGATATGCTGGGGCTCACACCGCAGTATCTCTCTAAGCTTTTCAAGTCGGAGGTCGGCGTTACGATCTCGGAGTATATCATGTCCAGAAGGATACAGGCCGCGGAGAATATGCTGAAATTCTCGGACTACAGCCCACTTGATATCGGAAATTATCTCAACTTCAGCTCGCACAGCCACTTCATTTTCTGCTTCCGCAAGCATACAGGCATGACTCCGAAGCAGTATCGAGAGAACTATTTCAGAATGAAATGGACAAACGAAAAGCATTCTGATGAGTAGATTAAATTTCTGATACTTTCATTAAATTTGCAGTAGAAAAATTCCCTCCTTTGTGTTATCATATAGTCAGAAGATAAGAACTGACCGATGATAATAATAAGGAGGAATTTTTTATGAAGAAGGTCATTGCAGGATTACTGTGTACGATCATGGCTTTGGCAGCCTGCGGATGCGGTTCGGCAGACTCCGGCTCAAAGGCCGACACTTCTGTGGCGGCAGCTGAAAGTGCTGCCGAAAGCACAGCCGAAAGCACGGCAGAGAGTGCCGCCGAGAGCGAGGACGACTCGCCCTACACGCTGAACGGCGATTTCTCAAAGGGCGAGAACACCGTCAAGTGGATGAAATCCGACGGCTGGTCAAACGGCTCGATGTTCAACTGCACTTGGAAGGGCGACAACGCTGTATTTGAGGACGGGCTTCTGAAGCTCCGCATCGACAAGATGTGGGACGACAGCTTCTCCGGCGGAGAGTACCGCACAAACGATTTTTACGGCTACGGCCTGTACGAGGTGTCGATGAAGCCTATCAAGAACAAGGGAGTGGTATCCTCGTTCTTCACCTACACCGGCCCCTCTGACCAGAACCCTTGGGACGAGATCGACATTGAGTTTTTGGGCAAGGACACTACGAAGGTGCAGTTCAACTATTTTACCTCGGGCAAGGGCAACCATGAAAAGCTGTACGATCTGGGCTTTGATGCAACGGAGGAGTTCCACACCTACGGCTTCCGCTGGGCGAAGGACAGCATCACATGGTATGTTGACGGCAAGGAGGTACACAAGGCGACGGAGAGCATACCTGTAACGCCGGGAAAGATCATGATGAACGTATGGAACGGCATCGGAGTTGACAGCTGGCTGGGAACATATGACGGCACTACCCCGCTTACAGCGGAGTACCAGTGGGCACGTTTTACGGCAGAGTCTTGATCGAAAGCACACGAAGCGCATTCCGCAGTCATGATCATCCCTCGTCAAGCTCGGGATGATCCGGGCGCGGCAGCCTTTGCGGGAACGGTACTCTGCACGCCGTCCCGTTTTGGGAGATTTCCGGTCGTCCCAGACCCCTTCGGGATGCGAGCATATACAAAGTGAGAAAGCATCAAACGGTACTCGGCATCAAGAATGCAAGTACCCATGTCACATCACGAAACGACCGAGCGTGAATAAAAAAGACTTGACAAAAAAGAAAAACTGGTGTATAATATGTTTAATATCTGAAACCGTTGAGGAAGAGTAAGTAATCAGCGAGCTTTGGTTTGCAGAGAGCTGCCGTGTGCTGAAAGGCAGCAGCCGAAACGCTGACGAATGGACTTCTGAGGGTGACCGAAAGCGGAGCAGCTCCGTGAGTAGCAGTCAACGGGTGTTCTGCCCCCGTTATCAATGCAGGCTTGTATGACAGTACAAGCGCCGAGAGGACGGTTATCCGTCAATTTGGGTGGCACCGCAGGAATCATACCTGTCCCATGCTTTGTGGGACAGGTTTTTTATGTCCCGCACAAGACCGTATCCGCAGGCCGGAAAGCTCCGGCACAGATATATCATACAGAAAGGACGATCAGTTATGAGCAAGGAAATCCCCTACAAGATCTATCTTGAAGAAAGTGAGCTGCCTAAGCAGTGGTACAACGTAAGAGCCGATATGAAGAACAAGCCGGCGCCTCTCCTTAACCCCGCGACCCACGAGCCTATGACCGTGGAGGAGCTAAGCCAGGTGTTCTGCCGCGAGCTTGCCGAGCAGGAGCTGAATGATAAAGACCCCTATATCGACATCCCGCAGGAGATATTGGACTTCTATAAAATGTACCGCCCCGCTCCGCTGGTAAGAGCATACTGCCTCGAAAAGGCACTGGACACTCCCGCAAAGATATACTATAAGTTCGAGGGCAACAATACCTCGGGAAGCCACAAGCTCAACTCGGCTATCGCTCAGGCCTACTACGCAAAGAAGCAGGGCCTCAAGGGCGTTACCACCGAGACCGGCGCAGGCCAGTGGGGTACGGCGCTTTCCATGGCCTGTGCATATCTCGAACTTGACTGCAAGGTGTTCATGGTAAAGGTCAGCTATGAGCAGAAGCCTTTCCGCCGTGAGGTGATGAGGACTTACGGCGCAGACGTTACTCCCTCGCCCTCAACTACCACCAAGGTGGGAAGAGAGATACTGGAGAAGTTCCCCGGCACTACCGGAAGCCTTGGCTGCGCTATCTCCGAGGCGGTAGAGGTGGCTGTGAACACCGAGGGCTACAGATATGTTCTGGGCTCGGTGCTTTCACAGGTGCTGCTGCATCAGAGCGTTATCGGACTTGAAACAATGGCAGCCTGCGACAAGTACGGCATCAAGCCGGATATGATAATCGGCTGTGCGGGCGGCGGCTCAAATCTCGGAGGACTGATCTCTCCGTTTATGGGCAGAAAGCTCCGCGGCGAGGCCGACTATGAGTTTATCGCTGTCGAGCCTGCGTCCTGTCCGTCACTGACAAGAGGAAAGTATGCCTATGACTTCTGCGACACCGGAATGGTCTGCCCGCTGCAGAAGATGTACACCCTCGGCTCCGGCTTCATTCCCTCGGCAAACCATGCCGGCGGCCTGAGATATCACGGCATGAGCGGCATTGTTTCCCAACTCTACGATGACGGACTGATGACCGCAAGAAGCGTTGAGCAGACCTCTGTATTCCGTGCGGCAGAGCAGTTCGCAAGGGTCGAGGGCATCCTGCCCGCTCCCGAGAGCAGCCACGCTATCAGAGTCGCTATCGACGAGGCGATGAAGTGCAAGGAAACAGGCGAGGAGAAGACTATCCTCTTCGGTCTGACAGGCACAGGCTATTTCGATATGGTGGCATATCAGAAATTCAACGACGGCCAGATGTCCGATTATATCCCCACTGATGAGGAGATCGCTCGCAGCCTTGCAAATCTGCCGAAGCTCTGATGATATAAAAAGGGTATTCCCCGTTTGAGCGCGGGCGTCATAAAGAAGATTTTATTCAGACACTTCTGCTGTATCACGGCAGAAGTGTCTTTGCGTTACAAGTTTCCGCGCCCGCTAAAAGAAAAAAGAAGAAAGAATAAATAAGAAATAATAATCAAGGTATCGCTTTTGGCGATAATCTTAATTCGTCCGCAAAGCGGACACCTTGTTTATTCTTTATTCTTTCTTCTTTATTATTTATTCTTTTAGCGGTGGCACATATAGAGCTTCAAAATTCAATACTTCTTTATCGCCGCCGCGCTTGTGGGGAATAACCTTTTTTGTGCATATTTATTTGCTGTTGATAAGCTTTTGCAGGTCGGTGATGTCCTTCATGTTAATTTCGCCGTCGCTGTTGACATCTGCGCCGGCGGTGACTATCTTCACATCCCAGCCGTTGACATAGCGCTGCAGGTCAGTCAGATCGACCATTCTGATATAGCCGTCGCCGTTGACATCGCCGGGCTCAACAGTTAAGGGAGCCGGGTCAGAAGAAACGACGCTGGCAAAGCCCTTCTCCTTGGCGTAGGCCTCGGCGGCGGAGCCTGCATAGCAGGAAACGGTGAAGCCGCTTACCTTTTCGTATTCAAAGGTATCGTAGCTGAAGAAGTAGCCGACAGACATTTCTCCGATGCTCGCGACGCTTTTGGGTATGGTCATGGACTTCAGGCTCTCACATTCGATGAATGCATAGTCGCCGATGCTCGTAAGCTCCTTCGGGAGGGTCACCTCTGAAAGTGAGGTGCATTTTTCACACAGCCCCTCGCTGACAGTTCTGAGGCTGTCGGGGAGCCTTAGGCTGCTGAGCGAATGGCACTCAAAAAAGGCGCGTTCGCCAAGCACGGTAAGGCCGTCGGGAAGAGTTATGTCGGTGAGAGAGCCGCAGATGTTAAAGGCATACTCGCCTATCTCGGTCACGCTGTCGGGAATTGTGACCGAGGTAACGTCCGAGGCTGAAAATGCGTGGGGGAGTATCCTCTTTGTCCCGGCAGGGACGGTAACGCTGCCCTGACAGGTCTTGCCGTCCACGAGCATACCGTTTATCACCACTGTCGGCGACTTGGCCCTCATGCTGTTCAGCCAGGGTGTGCCGCAAAAAGCGTCCGGTCCGATGTCGTTCACGGCTGAGGGGATAACTATGGAGCTGAGGCTCCCGCAGTAATTAAAGGCGGCGCTGCCGATGCGGGTGACGGTGTCGGGGACGGTGACGCTCACGATCTCGTCATGGTCATCAAAGGCATAGTCACCGATGCTTGTGACCTTGCGGCCGTCCACGGCAGAAGGGACAGTCACTGCCTTTTCGGAGGAGCCGTTATAGCCGGTTATCTCTGCTGTGCCGTCGTCAAGCAGCTCATAGGTGTAGTTCTGATAGGAATAAGCAGCAGCTGCAATGCGTCCGACAGGCAAAGCGGTCTTCAGCGGGAGTGCTGCCGTTCCGAGGAGCATCATCACCGCAGCAGCGGCGGATATTATTCTTTTCATGGTTACTTCCTCTTTCGTATAAATTCAGTGACAGCGTTATATATCTGCGCTTGCGTGCCGTGTGACGTGGCAGCCCACGTTCACCGAAACGGGCAGGCCGGCTATATGGGTCGGTGCCTGTTCGATGTTCACGGCAAGGCAGGTCTGTGTGCCGCCGAAGCCCTGCGGGCCTATGCCGAGGCGGTTGATCCTCTCGAGCATTTTCGCCTCCAGCTCCGCATAGAGCGGCTTGGGATTGCGTATGCTGACGGGGCGGCAGAGAGCCTTCTTCGCCAGATAGGCGCACTTCTCAAAATCGCCGCCGATGCCCACGCCGATAACGATAGGCGGGCAGGGATTTGAGCCGGCCTTGCCTACGGCCTCCACCACCCAGTCAACGATATCGTCGGCCGAGGCGGCGGGGGTCATCATTTTGAGCTGCGACATATTCTCCGAGCCGAAGCCCTTGGGCGCAACGGTAATGTGAACGCCCTCGCCCTCAACGATGCGGGTGTGTACCACTGCAGGGGTGTTGTCGCCGGTGTTGACACGCTCCAGCGGGTCGCCCACCACCGAGCAGCGCAGCCGTCCCTCGGTATAGCCCCGGGAAACGCCTCTGTCGATAGCCTCCCGCAGCGAGCCGCCCGTGAAATGCACATCCTGTCCGATATCGATGAACACCACCGCCATGCCGCAGTCCTGGCAGATAGGGATATTCTCCTCCTTTGCCACGCGGATGTTTTCGATGATGTCATCAAAAACCGCCCTGCCCACGGGGCTTTCTTCCGCCTTGGCTCCGCAGCTGATGCACTGCTCCATATCCTCCGGCAGCAGAAGGTTCGCCTTGATGCAAAGCTCACGGACAGTCTCTTCTATCTTCCCGACGTTTATCTCTCTCATTCTAATGACCTCTTTATTACTTGATATTCTTGTCTGCAAAGGCTTTTATCTCGGCGGTGCGTTTATCGACCTGCCCGCTTTTCAGATAGAGGAACTCCTCTCTCACCTTGATGCCCTTTGCGGCAAGGGCTTTCTTTATAAGGTCGATAGCGTGCTTTGAGAGCCACGAGGTAGAGAACACCACCGCCTCGCCCACCTTGCTGCCGTCGATGCCGCTTAGATAGGCGGTGAGCTTTTTGTCAAGCCCGTAGGCATAAAGCGCCCCGCCGATGAAAAGCACATCTGCCTTTTCGGTGAGAGCCGCATCGGCTGCATCCACGGAAACGGCCTTAACTCCGGCCTGTCCTGCGATGATATCAGCCACCTTCTTTGTAACTCCGCCGCGGGAAAATTATCTTACTGCAATGCTCATATGATCTCCTCCTTATTATTCAGCACGGATAAAATGTATCAGAACAGAGCGGTAATCGCCCCATAAGCCGCCGATGTTTATGCCGCAGTTCATCAGAGCCGCACCCGAGAGCTTTACCTCGGGCTTATCCTCTCTGTAGTAGTATGCCCCGGGATCAAGGCCCTTCAGCTTGATGCGGCGGCTGCGCTCGTTGGGTCTGCCCATGACCTGCACGAACTCGAAGAGAGCCTCGCTCTTGTCCTTGGCCACGAACTCCCAGGCATCAAAGGTATTGTCCTCGAACATATTGCCGATGCGGTAGTGATCTCCCGTCCGGACGAGGGAGTTGTACTTGTTGAACTCGGCGATCTGTCCGGGGATAGCGTCCCTGTCCTCCTGCGGGATGCGGGTGACATCCAGCTCATAGCCGAAGGTACCCACCATAGCAACGTGTCCTCTCGTGGCAAAGGGCGTGCTCCTGCCGACGGTGTGGTTCGGGCAGTCGGAGACATGGGCTCCCATAGCCGAGCAGGGATAGCACATTGAGGTGCCGTACTGTATTTTCAGTCTCTCCACCGCATCGGTGTCGTCTGAGCACCAGATCTGCGGCGAGTAATAAAGCATTCCCGGGTCGAACCTTGCGCCGCCGCCGGAGCAGTTCTCCAGCAAAATGTGGGGATAGTCGGTGGTGAGCCTGTCCATAAGCTCATAGACGCCCAAAACATAGCGGTGCCACAGCTCCTTCTGCCTTCCGGCAGGCAGTGCGGCCGAGCCGACCTCGGTCAGCTGGCGGTTCATATCCCATTTGATGTATTCGATGTTGGCGCTGTCGAGTATTTTACGCATCATTGAGTAGATACAGTCCCTGACCTCCTTGCGGGAATAGTCAAGAACATACTGCTCGCGGCAGAGGGTCAGCGGGCGTCCCTTGACCTGTATCGCCCAGTCGGGGTGAGCCCGGTAAAGGTCGGAATCGGGGCTTATCATTTCCGGCTCGAACCAAATGCCGAACTTCATCCCCAGCTTGTTGACCTCGTCCACCAGATGCTTCAGTCCGCCGGTGAGCTTGCTCTCGTTGACGAACCAGTCGCCCAGCGAGGAATTGTCGGAGCTGCGGTGGCCGAACCAGCCGTCGTCCATGACCAGCATCTCGATCCCCAGCTTTGAGGCCTCCTTAGCGATAGAGATAAGCTTTTCGGTGTTGAAGTCGAAATAGGTAGCCTCCCAGTTATTTATAAGAATGGGGCGGCGCTTGTCCTTGTACTCACCGCGGATAAGGTTCTCGCGGTAGAGATCGTGGAAGGTGCGGCTCATTCCGCCGAGGCCGGTGACGGAGTGTACCATTACCGCCTCCGGCGCGGTGAAGCTCTCGCCCGGCTCCAGCAGCCAGGAGAAATCCGCGTCATTTATGCCCATTACAAAGCGGGTCTTCTTGTGTTGAGTGACCTCTGCCAGCGCGGTGAAGTTGCCGGAATATACAAAGTTGAAACCGAACACCTCGCCGCTGTCCTCGTCCGCCTTATGCTCGCAGAGAGCCACAAAGGGGTTGTTTTGGTGGGAGCTTTCACCGCGCATGGAGTCGATCGACTGCTTTCCGTGGTGCAGGCGGCAGCGTTCAACGGCGCGCTCTCTCGCCCAGGAGCCGTTGAGGGTTATCATATCAAATTCGTGAGTGTCGAAATCAACACAGGCAGAATATACCCTTGTGAGGGTGCAGGGCTGGCTGCCCACATTCCTCACGGTGACAGACCGGGTGATGACATCCAGCCTTTCAAAGGCGGTGTAGATAAGCGTGGCCTCCAGCCCGGCGTGCTTGTCCTCCATAGTTATCTCAAGGGTGTCGCAGGGGGAGCTTTCAGTCCCGAAGGTGGCGGGAAGTCCCTCCAAAGCGGGCTTGCCCTTGTAAATGCGGTGGGACTTGTATCTAAGGTCACAGGTGGAGGTGCCGTCCGGCGCAGTGATCTTGAAAGCGTGTTCGCGGTAATCTCCCAGCCCGAAGCAGGGGTACTCAAAGGGCAGGGTGTCAAGATAAACGGCACGGTCGCGGTCGTTGGTCTCGGGGGTGAAGGGGTTCTCGTCCAGCCGGAGCAGATAGCTAAGGTCGCTGTCGGGAACGGCAGTACCGAAATAGGTGTGAGCAAGATAGTCCCCGCCGGGAGCCACGGTGATGACATAATCGGTATTATTTGCCCGGAGCCGGAACTGTCTGGCGCTTTCATTGTAGGTAACTGACATGATAAACTCTCCTTACTGTCAAAAGTATCAATTTTATTATATCATATCAGTAAAATATTGCAAGCATCGAAAACGATTGAAGAAAAATAATTTCCTCCCGGAGCATATAAAGCCGCTGCTGAAGTGCAGAAAAGGTATTGCATTTTTATTGATTTTGTGGTATAATTAATCTGATGTATACTTTTATGGTGTAAATACAGAGAACCAGAGGGAAGATACCATGATAAAAAAACTATTCAGACAAATGCTGCTTACACAGATACTCTCTTCAATGACGGTAACGCTGTGTATGCTTATAGACAGTATAATGATAGGGCAGTTCCTTGGCGTAAAGGCTATGACTGCCTACGGCCTTTCGACCCCGATCCTGCTGGTGTTCGCGGCTATGGGAAGCCTTATCTCGGCAGGAGTGCAGGTGACCTGCGGAAGGACTGTCGGCACCGGCGACAAAAAAGGCACCAACGCCTGCTTTACCGTTTCGGTGGTGCTGGCGGTGGCGATATCCGTGGTGGGAATGATCGCGGTGCTGGGCTTTACCGACCCGATCTGCTCGCTCCTCGGCGCGAAGAAGACCACCCCGGAGGACATTGAGGTCTTTGACCTTACAAGGCGCTATCTGCAGGGCTTTATAATCGGCGCACCGGCCTTTATCGCGGCACAGATAATGGTGCCTTATATGCAGCTCTCCGGCAACCGTGTCAGACTGGTGGTGGCTGTTGCGGCTATGACGGTGGGCGACGTGGTAATGGATATCCTCAACGTGACATTGCTTAAGCTGGACACCTTCGGCATGGGGCTTGCCTCCAGCGTGAGCTATTATATCGCCTTTTTCATAGGGCTTATCTACTTCCTCAAGAAGGACTGCATCTTCAAGCTCAAGCTGAAGCTGTTCAGCGGAAAAGCCTGCAGGCGGCTGCTGGCGGACGGGATACCTACGCTTATAAATCAGGTCAGCCTTGTGCTGCTGACCTTCGTGCTTAACAAGATGCTGCTGGACATCAGCGGAAACGGCGCTGTTGCGGCCTATTCGGTTATCACGACCGTTGGCAACATCTGCTATGCCTTCAGCTCGGGAGTTGCGGCGGTGGCGCTTACGCTTTCGTCGGTGTTCTACAGCGAGGCGGACATTACCTCTCTCAAAAAGCTGGTAAAGATAATGTGCTACTATGCTATAGTGATATGCCTTGCTGTGACGGTCGTTGTGCTGGCGGCGGCGGGGCCTGTGGTAACGCTGTTCCTTGTTACGGCAGATGCACAGGCGGCAAAGGATATGGCTATCGCAGGCTTCAGGCTGTTCGTGCTGTCGCTTGTTCCGTGTGCGCTGAATACCACCTTTAAAAACTACTATCAAGGCGTGGGCTCGGTGAAGCTGACTATGGCTATCTCTGTATTCCAGAACTTTGCTTTTGCAGCGCTTTTCGCCTTTATCCTAAGCAGGTTCCTCGGAGTTACCGGCGTATGGCTGGGCTTTGTCTGCGGCGAGACGCTTACGCTTGCCTGCATCGCGGCTTATGTGTTCATCAAAAACAAAAAGGCCTCCTTCAGCGTGGATGCCTTTGCGATGATACCCGAGGGGCTGGGAGTGAACGAGGAGGATTGCTTCGAGGCCTCGGTCATCTCGGCTGAAGATGTGGGCAGGATATCCGGCGAGGCTGGGGAGTTCTGCGTTGCCCGCGGCCTTAACAGCAAGACGGGTATGCTGATCGGCCTCTGCATCGAAGAAATGGCCAACAACATCGTCGAGCACGGCTTCAAGGCTCCCGGCGACCACAGCATCGAGGTCAAGGTCATGAAAATGCCGGATTCTACCGTGCTGCGAATACGGGATAACTGTGCTGACTTCGACCCCGTTCACTATCTCGAGCTGCATCAGAACGAGGACGACCCGGCGGCGCATATCGGCATAAGAATGGTAATGAAGCTGGTCAAGCGCGCAAATTACGTTTATTCCCTCGGCTTCAACAATCTGACGCTGACACTGTGATGCTGTGATAGATACAGGAAGATACATCTGAAAGGCGGGAGGAGTATGATCGGGAAATATAAGATCGCGGCGCTCTGCGTTTCAAGGATATTCGATGATTCGGTTCACGAGCTTGTTACGGAGCTGAACAGAAATATCACCGACATCGGCTACAGGCTGCTGGTGTATCACACCTGCTCCGACCTGTTTTGGGACACCGCCAGCGAGCAGGGCGAGGCTGCTGTGTTCGACCTTATAGATATGCGCACCACCGATGTGCTTATCATCGCCTACGAGATGATAAAGAACAAGACTATCATATCCCGGCTGATGGAAAAGGCCTCGCTGTTTGATGTGCCTGTCATCATGATAGGCGGGAACTGCAGGGGAGTTATCAATATCGGCTTCGACTACGAGAGCGGCTTTGAGGATGTGGTTAGACATATCGTCGAATATCACGGAAAGCGAAAGCTGCATTTTATGGCTGGCGTTCAAGGCAACGAGTTCAGCGAGAACAGGATAAAGGTCTTTGAAAAGGTGCTTGCAGAGAACGGCATCGAATTTGACCGCAACACCATGCTTAGCTACGGCGATTTCTGGGCAGGCCCCACAGAAGCCGCCACCGAAAAGCTGCTGGAGCGCGGCGACCTGCCGGAGGCTATAGTCTGCGCCAACGATACAATGGCGATAGCCGTCTGCGGGCTGCTGACGAATTCCGGCGTAAGGGTGCCGGACGAGGTGGCGGTCACCGGCTTTGACGGCATTCTTGACATCAACTTCTCCAACCCGCCCATAACCTCCAGCCTCTGCTGCTACGGCGATATAACCAAAAGGATAGCCGGGCTGCTTACTCTTGGCAGGGAGGAGCTGCTGCAGGAGCAGCAATTCAAGATAAAATCAAGACTGATAATCTCCCAAAGCTGCGGCTGCAGCGGCGGGGGACTGATAAACATATCAAGACACCTGACCGAACTCAACGAGCGGTTCTACCGCTATAAGGAGGAGGAGAGGACGCTTAACGAGATCGGAGTGCGTATCCTGTCCGGCTCGAGTCTGCAGGCTGCTGCCAACGAGCTGAGGTCGCCGGTGATCTATAATATGCGCTGTATGCTGCGCAAGGAGGTCATCGACGAGACGATCGACCCCTACGAGAACGATTCGGATCACAGCTTCGGTGACGAGATGTGCGTCTTTTTCAACACCGACAGCCCCGCCCCCTTTGTTCCCCATGACTTTCCCCGAAGGGGCATAATGCCCGGGCTGGAGGTCGCGCTGGACAGCGCCTATCCCGTGATACTGACGGCGCTGAATTTCCTTGACGTGCCGCTGGGCTATCTGGTCTTTTCCTATCAGAATTACGATATCTCCAACTATGAAAAGATCCCGCAGGTGGTCAATGCGCTGAACAACTCTATCGGCGGCTATCGGAATACCAGATATCAGAAGTATATCACCCGCAGAGTGAGAGAGCTTTCGCAGTTCGATCAGCTTACGGGGCTTTATACCCGCGGCGGTAGCGAGCGGGCATACAACGCGCTGATTGAGAAGCTGGCCAAGCAGGGCAAGTCGGTTACCGTTATCATGACCGACCTGGACGGGCTGAAATACATAAACGACAATTTCGGCCACAACGAGGGGGACTATGCTATCAAGGCCACTGCCAATGCACTGAAAAACTCCTGTCCGGAAAGCGCCGTCTGCATACGCATGGGCGGAGATGAAATGGCAGCCTTTATGTCCAGCTCCGCACCGCTGGACGAGATCGAGGCGGAGATAAATGCGAGGCTCCGCTCCGTGAACCGCACCGCCGGCAAGCCCTATCCCATAGGTGTCAGCATAGGCATCTACCGTTCACCGGCAGGGAGGATACCCTCCTTTGAGGAGCTTATCCGTTCCGCCGACGAGCAGATGTACACCGTAAAGTCGGAGCATCGCCGTCAGCGCGAGGAGCGCATCGCCAAGGGCGGGAAAATGTGAAAAAAAGATCCGCCGCACAGCCCCTTTAACTGCGCTGCGGACTTTTTATTGTTGATAGTTGATAATGAAGGAGTGCGCCGCAGGCGCACGGATGCCCATTCGGGCGCTGCAGCGGGGATAGAAAACCAGCGTTTCCGTTATTCTCAATCTGCCGCGCCCGAATGGGCATTTTGTCGCCGTTAGGCGATACCTTTCATTATCAATTGTCAATTATAATTGCAGCAGCTTGTTTAGCACCTTGTGGGCGGCTTCGTCCTTGGACATAAGCGGCAGCTCGTCACAGCTGTCCCGGGTGATAAGAGTGAGGACGTTGGTATCTACCCCGAAGCCGGCACCCTCGGTGCGCAGTGAGTTGGCGCAGATCATATCGCAGCCCTTGCTCTCCAACTTGCGGCGGGAGTTTTCAAGGACGTTGTCTGTCTCCATAGAGAACCCGCAGAGCAGCTGCCCGGGACGCTTTGTCCCGCCCAGCGTTTTAAGTATATCCTTGGTGCGGACGAGAGGGATGTTCATGTCGGCATCGGACTTTTTCAGCTTGCTGTCAGCGGTGACGGCAGGGGTGTAATCCGATACCGCCGCGGCCTTGATGATGATATCCTGCTCCTCCGCCCGAGCGGTTACCTCTCTGTACATATCCTCTGCCGATACGACCCTTACCACGTCGGTGAACATGGGAGGCTCTGCCTCCATATGGGCGCAGACCAGCGTTACCTGTGCCCCCCGGCGCATAGCGGCCTTAGCTATTGCTATGCCCATTTTCCCGCTGGAATGGTTGGTTATGAACCGCACCGGGTCGATAGCCTCGCGGGTAGCGCCGGCGGTCACAAGGATCTTCTTGCCGGCAAGATCCTTCTTAAAGGCGATCTCCTTCAGCACATATTCCACGAGAACGCTCTCCTCCGGCAGACGGCCGTCGCCGATATCGCCGTTGGCAAGCATCCCCCGGTCGGCGGCGATGATCTCATAGCCGTAGGAGGCCAGCTTGCGGATATTGTCCTCAACTATGGGATTGTGGAGCATATTGTGGTTCATGGCGGGAGCCACCAGCTTTTTGCAGGGGCAGGCCATGACCGTGGTGGTGAGCATATCGTCAGCGATGCCGTTTGCAAGCTTGCCGATGACGTTTGCCGAGGCGGGTGCGATAAGCACACAGTCGGCGGCCTTTGCAAGGGCAACGTGTTCCACGCTGTACTGGAAGTTCCTGTCAAAGGTGTCGATAAGACACTTGTGGTTCGTGAGGGTCTCAAAAGTTATGGGGTTGATGAACTGTGTGGCGTTGCGCGTCATCAGAACATGGACATCCGCCCCCAGCTTTACGAGCATTCTTGCAGTGTTTGCCATTTTATAGGCGGCGATAGAGCCTGTTACCGCGATAACTACTGTTTTACCTTTGAGCATTGTTAAATTCCTCCAAATTATGATAGTGCCGGAGCTGTCAAATTTATTATAACACAGATTTTAGAAAAAAGATATAGCTTTTTAAAATTTTTTATGCTATAATATCTCTGCACTTGAAATAAGTGCGCGGCGCTTTTCAGCTGCCCCGGAGATCGGCGGCGGGAGGGTATCCGAGATCGGAGCCTTACCTGCAAATGCCCTGCGGAGCATGGGAACAGCCCGCAGCAAGCCCCCGTCCCGCCCTTGGCGAGGACAGGAACTGTATCCCGCAGACCGGGAATAGTAACATAAGGAGGTTTTCGCAATGAAAACAAAAAAACTGTTCAACACCCGCCAGCTCGTGATCTTAGGCTTGATGACAGCCCTTGTGCTGATCTTCTCGCTTACGCCTATCGGCTCTATACCGATAGGGCCGCTGTCGATCACGCTCAATGTCATCCCTGTGGCTATCGCCGCAGTTGCCGTAGGCCCCATAGGCGGAGCCTTTGTGGGAGGCGTCTTCGGACTGTTCAGCTTTCTGCAGTGCTTCGGCGTGGGAGTTCCCAGCACTATGGGCGAGATACTCGTAAACATCTCTCCCTTTAAGGCATTTATCCAGCGCTTTATCCCCCGCCTGCTTGACGGACTGCTGGTCGGGTTCATATTCAAGGGGATATTCTCCCTCAAGAACGTAAAGAGCTACTACACCGTCACCGGCATAGTGAGCGCGCTTTTCGGCTTCGGGCTTTTCATGTCCGGGATGCTGCTGCTCAACTATGACAAGGAGGGCAAATACAAGATGAACGATGCCATGCGCGAGTTCATCGGTACACCCTCGCTGTTCGTTTTCACCTGCGTGTTTATTGCGATAATATGCTTTGCGGTGGGCTATCTGATCGTAAGCTCAAAGAAGCTGTCGCAGACACAGGTGGCCTGCGCCGTTACCGGCTTCTGCACGGCTCTGCTGAACACTGTGTTCTTTATGTCGGCACTGGTCATCCTCTTCGGTGACACCGAATATATGCAGGGGCTTATGGACGGAAAGAACGTGCTGGTTTTCATCGTGACCTTCGTTGGCGTGAATGCGCTGTTTGAGATGATAACCACTACGATAATCACCGCAGCTGTGGGTACGGCGCTGTTCAAGGCAAAGCTGATACCCGCCGCCAAAAAGGCAGCCGAGCCTGCTGCTGCCGAAAAATAAGGAGGAACACCAAATGCTGCTCGCTATCGACATCGGGAACACGAATATAGTGTTCGGCTGCTTTGATAAGGACAGGATACTCTTCCGGGAGCGTGCAGCCACCTCCCAAAGGTCAACTCCGCTCGAATACGCCTCGGTGATGCTGACGGCCTTCAGCCTTTACGGCATCGAGAAGGCTGACATCACGGGGGCGATGATATCCTCGGTTGTTCCCACGGTCACAGCCACTATGAAGGCTGCGGTCGAAAAGCTCACGGGCGTTACGCCTATGGTGGTCGGCCCCGGCATCAAGACGGGACTAAGCATACTTATCGACAACCCCGCCCAGCTGGGCAGCGACCTTGTGGTAGCCGCTGCAGCGGGCATAAGGGAATACCCGGTGCCGCAGATAATCATCGACCTCGGCACCGCCACGACGCTTTCTGTCGTTGACAGCAAGAAGAACTATATCGGCGGCGTTATCATGACGGGCATGGCGGTCTCGGCGGACGCTCTCACCAACAAGACTGCCCAGCTGCCGAGGATAGCCTTTGAAAAGCCTAAGAAGGTCATCGGCAGCAATACGGTCGAATGCATGAAAAGCGGCATCATGTACTCCACGGCAGGAGCTATCGACGAGTTGATCCGCCGCATGGAGGAGGAGCTTGGCGAGAAATGCACTGTCATTGCCACCGGCGGTCTTGCTCCGCTGATCGTGCCTATCTGCCGGACGGAGATAATCCTTGACGAGGATCTGCTGCTGAAGGGTCTGGCTGTTATCTACGAGAAGAACCACAAGCAGTAGGGCTGCATGATGCGATATACAACAGAATGAAAAATGCCCGGTCTCACGCAGCGTGAGGCCGGGCATTGTTTTTTGCTTTGAAAACGTTATTCGTCGTCGTCGAGGTCTATCTCCATGATCGGCTCCATAACATCTGCGCCGGCGGGAACCATGGGAAGAACGTTCACGTCCTTGTCGATGACACATTCCACAAGGCAGGGTCTGCCGCAGGAGAGAGCCTTCTCCAGCGCCGGAGTTATCTCCTGCTTCTTGGTGATCCTTACGCCCTCAATGCCGAAGGCCTCGGCCAGCTTCATCAGATCGGTGCCGCGGTCGATATCCGTCTGCGAGAAGCGCTTGCCGTAGAACAGCCTCTGCCACTGGCGCACCATTCCAAGTACGTTGTTGGCGAATACCAGCTCGATGACGGGGATGTTGTGCTTTGCAAGGCTGGAAAGCTCGTTGCAGTTCATGAAGAAGCTGCCGTCACCGGCGATGTTTACAACTGTCCTGTCCGGATTGCCTACCTTTGCGCCTATGGATGCGCCCAAACCGTAGCCCATTGTGCCGAGGCCGCCGCTGGAGGCGAAGGAGCGCTGCTCGGTGAAATTATAGAACTGTGCTGCCCACATCTGGTGCTGGCCTACCTCGGTGGTGATTATGGCCTTGCCCTCCGTGAGCCTGTCAAGCTCCTCGATGACCTGCTGGGGCAGCACCTCGTCCGGGTCGGAAACGGGGAGCATACGAAGGGCATACTGCTCCTTCCACTCGGCGATCTGCTTCATCCACAGGGGATGCTTCATATCCGGCAGAATTGAATTGAGCTTGTCGATGATATACTCGATATCGCCGTTGACGTGAACATCCACCTTGACGTTTTTGCCGATCTCGGCGGGGTCGATCTCGATATGTATGATCTTGGTACCCTTGGCAAAGGTGTTGGGGTTGCAGATAACGCGGTCGGAGAAGCGCGAGCCGACAACTATCAGCAGGTCGCAGCTGCCGAGCGCCAGTGCCGAGGTCTTTGTGCCGTGCATACCGAGCATACCTGTGTAGGCGGGCTTGGTGTTGTCAAAGGCGCACTGACCCATTAGCGAAAGGGAAACGGGAGCATCCAGCTTGTCCGCAAATACCGCCAGCTCCTCGACAGCATTGCAGCTCACTGCTCCGCCGCCGGCATAGATAAAGGGCCTTTCGGCATTTTTTATCAGCTCTGCCGCCGCCTCGATCTCTGCGTTGATGCCCTCGGGATTGTGGTTGACGATCTTCTTGGGCTTCTGACGGGTATATTCGGTCTTTGCGATCGTTATATCTTTGGGAACGTCGATAAGCACGGGGCCCTTTCTGCCCTCGTTGGCGATATAGAAGGCCTCTCTTATAGTATCAGCGAGCTTGGTGACGTCCTTGACGATATAGTTGTGCTTGGTCACGGGCATGGTTATACCGCAGATATCCACCTCCTGAAAGGAGTCAAGTCCGAGCAGGTTGGTGGTGACGTTTCCCGTGATAGCCACCATTGGTATAGAGTCCATATAGGCGGTAGCGATACCTGTTACAAGGTTAGTGGCACCCGGGCCGCTCGTGGCGATGACGACGCCCGTCCTGCCGGTGGTGCGGGAATAGCCGTCCGCAGCGTGGCAGGCCGCCTGCTCATGGGCAGTGATGACGTGTCTGATCTTATCCGAGTACATATAGAGCGAGTCATAGATATTGAGCACTGCTCCGCCGGGATAGCCGAAAACGGTATCCACGCCCTGTTCAAGCAGACACTCTGCGATTATATCCGATCCGCTGAGCAACATTGAGATTCCTCCATTCAAAAAACAAGCTAACCTTTATTATAATATACAATACGTTTTTTGTCAATATCCTTGCCGGGTGATCATGCGGTGCTGCCTTAATTCTCCTTATCGGCGGGCTTGATGAACTCAAAGCACAGCATGGTGATATCGTCGAACTGGTCGGCATCGCCGCAGAAGCCGTCGATAGCGTTCATCATGACCTTTAGGGTCTGCTCCACACCGGCGCCGGGCTCGGAGTTAAGAGCATCAAGCATACGGTCGGTGCCGAAAAGCTCATGCTCGACGTTATTGGCCTCGGCAACGCCGTCGGTATAGACGAAGATGCGGTCGCCGGGCTGGAGCTGCAGCTCATACTGCTTGTATTTAAGTCCCTCCATGCCGCCGAGAACAAGGCCGTGCTTATCCTTGAACAGCTCGTACTGGCCGTCCTTGTGTCTGATAGCGGGATATTCATGTCCTGCATTGGCGCACTGCATTTTTCCTGTTTCAAGGTCGATGATGCCTATCCACGCGGTAACGAACATCTCCGCGTCATTGCCCTCGCAGAGCATATCGTTAGAGCGGCGGAAGATCTCTGCCGGCTCAAGCCCCGACTCGGCAAAGCCCTTGATAGTTGCCTTGCTGCGCATCATGTACATCGCTGCAGGGATGCCCTTTCCGGAAACGTCAGCAATAACAAGAGCTATCTTATGCTGATCCACAAAGAAGAAGTCATAGAAATCTCCTCCCACCTCCTTGGCGGTGTCCATAAAGGCATGGATAACGAACTCATCGCGGTTGGGGAACTCAAAGTTCTGCGGCAGCGAGGAGGTCTGTATGCTCCGTGCAAATTCCAGCTCTTCGTTTATTCGGTTCTCGGCCTCGGCGATATAGCGCTTCAGCACCTTTACGGTGGCATTTATGTCGCGCGAAAGGGAAATGAACTCGGCCGAGTCCTTTACCTCGACCACCTCGTTCAGATTGCCGTGGGTGATCTTTTCCAGCGAGGTATTGATCTTGTCGAGATTGTCAACGATTATTTTCTGCACAAGGATATAGACCTGCACGAACACCATAGTGAACAGGAGAATGTCTGCAAATGCTGTTTCATAGGCCGAGATGTTCCTTGAAAGATAGACCTCCTTATAGGGCATGGCAGCCACTATACAATAGTCCATGTGCTTGGCGGCAAGACAGAAGCTCTTCTCGCCGGTGATATCAGAGTCGAAGAAATCGGTGCTGTCGGCGTTCACGCCGAAGTCAGAGAGCTTTTTGCCCTTGTTCTCGGCCGAGATGATGACGCCGTCACTGTCGGCGATATATGTTCTTCCGTCCTCTCCGATATGCTTGTCGCCGAGCCGGGCGATCCTCTCCTCGCCGGAACCTGCAAATATATCCATAGTGGAAACGGTATCGGAAATGCTTGTCTGAAGCTCGCTTCGGGCGCTCTGTTCTGCCTGACGGGTCTGTATCCGGAAGAAGAAGAAGAACGTGGATACCGTCAGCAGGACTATGAACAAAAACAGCCATGCCTGGAATTTTATGGTGATAGAGACCTCCGACCTGTCGTAGGAGGCCAGCGATCTTCTGCTGCCGGTGATGACCGACAGGAGGAATGCCGAAACGCACATTCCTATGCCCGTGAAGATTATCATGGGTATAGCGCAGGTATCGACTACATTAAAGGCGGTGTTCACGTCCTCTCTGTGGGTGAGGAACACTGCAAACATATGGAATACCTCGGTAACGCTTCCAATGAAGAAGGCATAGAACGAAGAGGGCTTTTTCCCCTTGAAAAGGTACTTGTGAAAGCCTGCTGAAATAATACCGGCGAGGAAGGTGGAAACACTGCAGGCCACCGCGGTATAGGCGCCCACATCGAAGAAGGTGCCCACGATATATCTCTCGACGCCGCCGATGATTCCGGCAACGATGCCTGCGGTGGGTCCGAAGAACAGTCCCGCAGAAAGGGGGGCGATATCCCGGACGTTAAGCACCATGCTTTCGTAGTCGATGCCGAAGTGTGTTGACATTACGGCGGCAAGTCCGAAGACCACGCCTATCAGCAGATTCTCTCTGTGCTTCAGCCGGCGGTTGTTCGTCAGCCTGCAAAGCACGATATTCAGCAGACACATCAGTCCCGTGATAAGGGACATTTTAAAAATCATTTCACCCATAGTTACTCCTGCCTTTCGGGTCGGGTCAATATATGTTAACAGATATAAACATACATCTTATTATAACACAGATCCGCAGACTTGTCAAAGCTTTTTTCTCCGGCGCATACGAAAGCTGTGAAAAAGCATTTTTAGTTGGTATTGACATAAGATGCTGTATATGATATACTATATATAGTGTGCGCGAAAAATGTCGGATAAGATATGCTGTGGAAAGGGGGAAACGCTGTGGGCAAAAGACTGCCGCCGTATTCGGTGCTTATGTCGGTCTATGACCGCGAGACCCCCGAGAACCTCAATGCCAGCCTTGACAGTATGCTGCTGCAGACCTATCCGCCGGACGAGGTCGTGCTGGTCTGTGACGGAAAGCTGACCTGCGAACTGAATATAATCGCCAAGTCCTTTGAGAGCGAGTTCAGACCCATCTTCCGCATCGTAAGGATAGATGACCACGTCGGTGCCGCCGCCGCCCTCAACGAGGGCATAAAGGTCTGCACCTGCCCGTATATCGTCCGCATGGATTCTGACGACATATCCTATCCCGAGCGCTGCCGCCGTCAAATGGAGCTGTTCGCCGCCAAGCCTCACCTTGACATGATAGGCACCTTTGCCGAGGTCTATGATATCGACAGGCACGAAACAGTGGGCGTAAAGCAGCTCCCCACAAAGCATAATGATATCAAGAAATATGCCCGCCGCAGAAATCCCTTCTGCCGGCAGACACTGGCCTTCCGCCGGGATAAGGCGGTGGAGGCCGGCGGCTATGCCGAGCTGGAGGAGTGCGAGGACTACGAGTTCGCTGCCCGGATGCTGGCAAACGGCGCAAAGGCAAGGAACATTCCCGAGGTGCTGGTGCGCTACCGCATCAGTGAGGCGGACTATAAAAAGCGGAAAAGCTTCCGCTCCACCAGAAACTTCATCCGTGTGAGAAAGATGATACGCCGCAGCGGGTTTTCCTCGTTCGCCGATGTCGTTATCCCGAGCGCCATGCAGCTCATGCTGTGTATCCTGCCGTGGAGGTTCACTCGCAGGTTCTATACCCGCATGAGGCGGGGCGGGGAGGAGTACACCGAAAACAGCATATTACCGCAGTAAACGTTTGCATTTTCCTGCAAACGTTTTCGTTTTTGAACACATTGTAAAAGCCGTTTTTACCCCCTTGACTATCGGGGAACAGGTTGCTAAAATAGAGTTGAAGATCAATGATAACGCAGCAAATGATAAGGAGGATATTATTTATGAAGGAATGGAAAAGGAGGGTGCTGTCGCTGTGCCTTTGTGCAGCTATGACAGCCTCTCTCGCTGCCTGCGGCGACAGCAGCTCGTCTTCTGCGGGAGGCGACGGCAGTAAGGCCGACGGGCAGACAGCATCGTCGGCAGAGAGCGGAGCAGAGTCCGCGGACGGCGGCAGCACCGAGTCAAAGCCGTACGAGAGGAACCCGGTGGTGACCGAGGCCGTTACCGAGAAAATGGGCGAGCTTGACCTCACCGCAGTACAGAACGAGTCTGACGTGCCGGCAGATTTCAAGCTGGAGATCGAGGCCGAAAGCTTTGCCCTTGACGGAAAGGCAGCAGTGCTGAACAAGTCCTCTATGGGCGAGTTCAGCGGCGAGGGATATATCATCATCGCCTCGAACTCCGCCACGGCCGAGTTCGAGGCCGAGCTTCCCACGGCGGGAAAGTATGACCTCGGCATAATCAGCGCAAGAGCCGCCGAGGATGCCTCCGGCTCACTGCTTATGGACGGCGAGGAGCTGTCTGCATTCACGATCAAATCCACGAAATTCGAGGATAACGGCTTAAAAAACATCGAGCTGCCCGCAGGCAAGCATAAGTTCACCTTTAAAAGCACCAAGAGCAACTGCTTTATCGACAGGGTGACCCTTGCGCCTCCCGCGCAGGTGGATCTGGAGGTTTACAACGTGAAGAAAACTCTTGCAAATCCCAACGCCGGCGACGAGACAAAGCGGCTTTATAATTTCCTTACCGACATCTACGGCAAATATACCCTTTCGGGTCAGTACAGCGGCGAGAACATGGGCTCGTCAAGCGTTGAGTTCTATGTTCTGGAGCAGGAGACCGGCAAGACCCCCGCTATCCTTGGACTTGACCTGATCGAGCTTTCACCGAGCCGTCTTGCTCACGGCTCGCAGGGCGGAGCCGAGGTGCCCAAGCAGGCTGTTCAGTGGTGGAACGAAAAGGGCGGCATCGTCACCCTCTGCTGGCACTGGAATGCTCCCGAGCCGTATCTTGAAACAAAGGACGAGGATCCTTGGTGGAAGGGCTTCTATGCCGAGAACACCAACTTCAACCGTGCCAAGGCTCTGAGCAAGGAGGACGAGGAGGGCTATAACTACCTTATCCGTGATATCGACGCTATCGCAGAGACACTGGCCTATCTTGACGATCAGCACGTTCCGATCCTCTGGAGGCCTCTGCACGAGGGCGGCGGCGATCCCAAGTGGCACAACCCGTGGTTCTGGTGGGGCTCTGCCGGTGCGGATGCCTACATAGGCCTCTGGAAGCTGATGTATGACCGCCTTACCAACTATCACCACATCAACAATCTGATCTGGGTGTGGAACGGGCAGGATCCCGCATACTATCCCGGCGACGAGTTCGTTGACATCATCGGCTATGACATCTATCCCGACAAGGGCGATACCTCCTCGCAGAAGGAGATCTTCGATCTGATGAAGAGCGTTACCTCGGAGAAAAAGATCATCGCTCTTACTGAGAACGGCGTTATCCCCGACCCGGACAAATGCTTTGCCGACGGCTCGCGCTGGTGCTGGTTCGCCACCTGGAACGGCGAGTTCATGGCAGACGGCGCACAGCTGAAGATTTCTGACTACACCGGTGAGGAGAACGTGAAAAGGTTCTATAACAGCGACCGCGTCCTCACGCTTGACGAGCTTCCCGATCTGAAGTGCTATCCGATAGACACGGAGAAGTTCCTTGAGGAAAACAAATAAGCTCTTGTGACACAGTAACGGCTGTCCGACAGGTTCGGGCAGCCGTTTTCTTTGCTGTTATGAAATTGCCGACTTCATTTTCGCCACATATTCTCCCACTGGGGCAGGGGAGTCCTTGCCAAGCTCGGCTATCTGCCGGACTATCGCCGAGCCGACGATAACACCGTCGGCGTGCTGCGACATCCTTGCGGCCTGCTCGGGGGTAGAGATGCCGAAGCCCACGGCGCAGGGGATATCGGTGTTCTCGCGGATGACCGAGACCAGCTTTGAGATGTCGGTGGTGATCTCGCTCCTTACGCCGGTAACGCCCAGCGAGGACACGATGTAGATAAAGCCCTCGGCCTCCTTTGCTATCATTGCGATGCGGTCGGCAGAGGTGGGCGCGATAAGCGAGATAAGGTCAACGCCGTATTTCCGGCAGACCGGCAGGAATTCATCCTTTTCCTCAAAGGGCAGATCGGGCAGGATAAGCCCGTCGATGCCTATGCGCTGGCAGGTGCTGATGAACCGCTCTGCGCCGTAGGAATATACCACGTTGGCATAGGTCATGAATACCAGCGGTATGCTCACGTCCCGGCGAAGCTCCTCCACAAGGGCGAATATCTTGTCGGTGGTGACACCGCCGGAAAGCGCCCGGATGTTCGCGCCCTGAATGACAGGTCCCTCTGCCGTGGGGTCGGAGAAGGGGATGCCAAGCTCGATAAGGTCTGCCCCCCTTGCCGCCATTTCACGGACGAGCCGGGCAGTGGTCTCAAGGTCGGGGTCGCCGCAGGTAACAAAGGGAATGAACGCCTTTCCGCCGGCAAAGGCCTCTTTTATCTTACTCATAAATATCCTCCCCTCTGTAGCGGGCAATAGCGGCGCAGTCCTTGTCGCCGCGTCCCGATATGGTCACGATGATTATCTTGTCCTTATCCATTTCCGGAGCCAGCTTCATAGCATAGGCCACGGCGTGAGCCGACTCGATAGCCGGGATTATCCCCTCGGTGCGGGAGAGGAACTCAAAGGCCTCCACTGCCTCGTCATCGGTGACGGGAACATATTCCGCCCGGCCGATGTCGTGGAGATGTGCGTGTTCGGGGCCGATGCCGGGATAGTCAAGTCCGGCTGAAATGGAATATACCGGGGCGATCTGGCCGTATTCATCCTGGCAGAAATAGCTCTTCATGCCGTGGAAGATGCCAAGGCGGCCGGTGTTGACGGTGGCGGCAGTTTCAAAGGTGTCGATGCCCCTGCCGGCGGCTTCGCAGCCGATCAGCCGGACGCTCTCATCACCGATGAAATTGTAGAAGCTGCCTATGGCATTGGAGCCTCCGCCCACACAGGCGATGACTGCATCGGGCAGCCGTCCTTCGTATTCAAGTATCTGCTCTCTGGCCTCCTTGGAGATGACCGCTTGAAAATCCCTAACTATAGTCGGGAACGGGTGAGGCCCCATGACCGAGCCGAGGCAGTAGTGGGTGTCGTCGATGCGGCTCGTCCACTCCCGCATGGCCTCGGACACCGCGTCCTTGAGGGTGGCTGTCCCGCTGGTGACAGGCACCACCTTTGAGCCCAGCAGCTTCATGCGATAGACGTTCAGCGCTTGACGCTTTGTGTCCTCCTCGCCCATGAACACCACGCATTCCATGCCCAGCAGAGCCGCCGCCGTGGCAGTGGCTACGCCGTGCTGACCTGCGCCTGTTTCTGCGATAAGGCGGGTCTTGCCCATTTTTTTGGCGAGCAGAGCCTGCCCGAGGACGTTGTTTATCTTGTGGGAGCCGGTATGGTTCAGATCCTCGCGCTTGAGATATATCTTCGCCCCGCCCAGCGTGCGTGTCAGCTTTTGTGCATAGTAGAGCAGCGAGGGTCTGCCGGCGTAGCTGTTCAGAAGATCACTAAGCTCCCTTTGGAAATCCGGGTCGTTCTTATAATGCTCGTAGGCTTTTTCCAGCTCGATGACGGCGTTCATCAGCGTTTCGGGGATATACTGTCCGCCGTGGATGCCGAAGCGCCCTTTGCTTTCATTCATATCTGTATCATCCTTTCCTGACGGCATTAACGAATGCCGTCATCTTTGTTTTGTCCTTGAAGCCCTCTGTCTCGATGCCGCTGCTGGCATCCACGGCAAAGGGGTGCAGCGAAGCGATCGCTTCGCCCACGTTTTCCGCGTTCAGACCTCCCGCAAGGAAATAGGGGCGGGAGATGCCCTTTATCAGCGAATGGTCAAAGACCCTGCCGGTGCCCTTGCCGGAGTCCAGCAGAACAAGGTCGGCGCAGCACTGCTCCGCCGCTTCGATATCTGTATTGGACACTACAGTGAAGGACTTTATCACCGGCTTGCCGGCAAGCTCCTTTAGGTCGCGGATATAGCTTTCATCCTCGCTGCCGTGGAGCTGTATCATATCCAGCATATCAGCGTAATTCTTTATTATGTTCTCTATGGGTTCATCCACGAATACCCCGACTCTTTTCACGGCGCTGTCTGCGATGCAGTCAAGCATCATGTGCAGTTCTCCCGCTCCTACCGAGCGGCGAAAGCCCTCGGTCAGCACGAAGCCAACATAGTCCGCGCCGAGGCTGACTGCTGTGGTCACGTCCGAGGGGCGCATCATGCCGCAAAGCTTGATCTTGGTCATCTGTCCGCTCCTTTCAGCTCACGGAGCTTGGCGGTGATGCTCTGGGCACGCATCAGTGTTTCGCCCACCAGTACCGCATCGGCTCCTGCCTGCTCCAGCCGGAGGATATCCTCCCGCTCTCTAACGCCGCTCTCCGAAACGAAGATCACGCCCTGCGGCACAAGCTCACGCAGGCGGCGGCTGTTGGAGGTATCCACGGAAAAGTCCGACAGGTTTCGGTTGTTGACCCCGATGACCCTTGCCCCTGCCGAGAGGGCGGCTCTCACCTCGTGGGCATCGTGGGCTTCCACAAGAGCGGTAAGTCCCAGATCATTGCACACGGCAAGGTACTGCGCAAGCTGTCCCGGTGTAAGTATCGAGCAGATCAGCAGCACCGCCTTTGCCCCCAGCAGCTTTGCTTCATAGATCATGAAGTCATCCACAGTGAAATCCTTGCGCAGGCAGGGGATGCTCACCGTATCGGCGATCTGGCTCAAATACAGGTCGGAGCCCAAGAACCACCGGGGCTCTGTCAGCACCGAGATGCAGTCTGCGCCCGCAGCCTCGTACTCCCTTGCGATATCGAGATACGGGAACTCCGCCGAGATCAGCCCTTTGGAGGGGCTTGCCTTCTTGCACTCACAGATAAAGGAGAGCCCCGGCTTTGAAAGGGCTTTTTCAAATTCAAGGCTGCCCTTCGGGAGAGCATAGGCTCTTTCCCTCAGTTCCTTGCGGCTGATAAAGCGCTCTGCCAGCTTTACCCTTGCCCGGGCGTGGGCGGCAAGTCTGTCAAGGATAGTCATCTGTTCGACACCTCTATGACCTTTTCAAGGGCGGCATAGGCCTTGCCGGAGTCGATAAGCTCTGCTGCCAGCTTCACGCCCTCCTCCATAGTATCTGCGGCTCCGCCCACGCAGAGTGCAGCGCCCGCATTGAGGAGAATCGCATCACGCTTTGCACCCTTTTCCTCGCCCCGTAGGATGCGCCTTGTTATCTCCGCATTCTCGGCGGGAGTGCCGCCGCGGATATCCTCGTGCGTTCCTCCGGCAAGGCCGAACTGCTGCGGAGTGATGTCGCGGCTGCGGAACCAGCCGTCTCTGAACTCACAGATGTGAGTGGGTGCCGCCACCGAGATCTCGTCGAGCTTGTCGGTGCCGAACACCACCATTCCCCGCTTTACGCCTAAATTGATAAGCACCTGTGCCAGAGGCTCGACGAGAGATCTGTCATACACGCCGAGCAGGAAGCGCTTCGGGCTGGCGGGATTGGTAAGGGGTCCGAGGATATTGAACACAGTTCTTATGCCCAGTTCCTTTCTGATCGGCCCCACATACTTCATAGAGGTGTGGTATTTCTGCGCGAAGAAGAAGCAGAAATTTGTTTCATTAAGCATCTCGCGGCACTTATCCACGTCTTGATGAATGTTGACTCCGAGCGCCTCGAGGCAGTCGGCCGTTCCCGAAAGGGAGGAGGCTGCACGGTTGCCATGCTTTGAGATCTTTATCCCTGCGGCGGCAGCCACCATAGCCGAGGTGGTGGAGATATTGAAGCTATGGGCATTATCTCCGCCTGTACCGACGATCTCCATAAGGTCATCGTCGTTGACGAATTTAACAGCGGCATCCCGCATAGCGGCGGCACAGCCTGCGATCTCGTCGATCGTTTCCGCCTTGGTGGACTTGGTCGAGAGCGCCGCCAGAAACGCGGCATTCTGTGTAGCCGAGGTCTTTCCCGACATTATCTCGCTGATGACCTCGTAGGCCTCGTCGTAGGTAAGATCCTGCTTGTCAACTATTTTTACTATTGCTTTTTCGATCATTACTATTTCCTCCCTTTATGGTTTATGGTATGCTTGATTATTCTTATGACCTGCGGCGGCTTTTACAGCTCGATGAAGTTTTTGAGCATCTCTCTCCCAAGCGGCGTCAGTATCGACTCCGGGTGGAACTGCACTCCGAAAATGGGATACTCCCTGTGCTGCACCGCCATGATCTCGCCGTCATCGGTGCGTGCTGTGATCTTCAGACAGTCCGGCAGGTCGGCCGCTGCAAGCGAGTGATACCTTGCCGCTTCCGTCGTCTCCGGCAGCCCTCGGAACAGCGGACAGTCCGTGTCAAGCGTGATCCTGCTCTGCTTGCCGTGCATAAGCGTCTTGGCATAGGTTATCCTCGCTCCGTATGCTTGACATATCGCTTGATGCCCCAAGCATACCCCCAGCGTCGGGATGTCCCTTGAGACCTCCGCCGCTGCCTGCATCGTGATGCCTGCATCCTCCGGCCGCCCCGGCCCCGGCGAGAGTATGATCTTCTCCGGCTCGAGCAGCCTGATGCCTACCTCTGTCAGCTCGTCGTTCCTAACGACCTTTATATCCGGCTCCAGCTCTCCTATCAGCTGATAGAGATTGTAGGAAAAGCTGTCGTAATTGTCTATGAGCAGTATCATATATCCGCCTCCTCTGCGGCTTTGAGGGCTTCCACCACTGCCGCCGCCTTGTTTATGCATTCCCGGTATTCGTTCTCCGGCACAGAGTCCGCTACTATCCCAGCACCGCTTCGGATGAACACCTTTCCGTTTTTCTTGAAAGCGGAACGGATAGCAATGCAGGTATCCAAGTTCCCTGTAAAGTCGATGTAGCCTATAGCCCCGCCGTAGAGGCCGCGCTTGTTGTTCTCAAGCTCTGCGATAAGCTGACAGGCGCGTATCTTCGGCGCTCCCGAAAGCGTTCCGGCCGGCAGGACGGCGTTCACCGCATCAAGAGCGTCGCAGTCCTCTCTTATCTGTCCCCGCACTGTCGAGCCGATGTGCATAACGTGGGAGAAGCGGAGTATCTGCATATAGCTCTCGACCTTCACGCTGCCGAAGCGGCTGATCCTTCCCAGATCGTTGCGCCCGAGATCCACGAGCATATTATGCTCGGCAAGCTCCTTTTCGTCGGCAAGAAGCTCCTTCTCCAGAGCGATGTCCTCCTCGTCCGTTCTGCCCCGGGGTCGTGTCCCCGCCAGCGGGAAGGTGTGGAGGCAGCCGTTTTCCAGTCTTACCAGCGTTTCCGGCGAGGCACCGGCGATCTCAACGTCCGTGCCGGAGAAATAGAACATATAGGGCGAGGGATTGCTTGTGCGCAGTATGCGGTAGGTGTTCAGCAGGCTGCCCTCGTACTCGGCGCAGAGCCGGTTTGAAAGCACTATCTGAAAGATGTCCCCCTCGGTGATATGCTTCTTTGCCCTTTCGACCATTGAGCAGTATTCCTCCTCGGTAAAGAGCGCCTTCACGTCGCTTTTGAGCCGTCCGGCGGGCTCGCTGCTCCTGCTGCCGGTACGGAGCAGGTCGGCCACCTGCTTCAGCTCAAGGCAGGCCTTGTTGTAGCCCGTTTCCATATCCTTGAGCTTCATGTTTGCGATAAGGACTATCCTCTGACGGAAGTTGTCAAAGGCGATGACCTTATCGAAAAGCATAAGATCGGCGTTCTTGAAATGCTCGCTGTCATCCACCGGGATGCGCAGCGTGGGCTCGCTGTAGGTGATGAAGTCGTAGGAGAAATAGCCCACCAGCCCGCCGGTAAAGGGCGGCAGCCCTTCTATCCTCGGGCTGCGATAGCGTGAGAGCAGCTCGCGGATGTGGGGCGTGGGGTCATCGGTCATGATGTCAACGCCGTCAACGGTGATCCTTCCCTCGCCGCAGGTGATCTCGCTTTTCGGCTCAAAGCCCATGAAAGACCAGCGTCCCCAGCGCTCCCTGTCCTCGGCGGACTCCAGCAGGTAGCAGTGAGTTGATACGTTTTTCAGTATCCTCACTGCCTCGATAGGAGTGAAGATATCCGACAGCAGCTCACAGCTGACCGGCATGATATCATATCTGCCCTCTGCGGCATACTCTCTTGCAGCCTCAAGCGTAGGATAAAACCTCATACTAACCTCTCCTTTTTTGTTTTGGTTCATGCTGCGCGCCCGTTGGGCGCTTGGGTTCATAGCATTATCAACTGTCAAATAACACAAAAACGCCCTTGACAAGACCCTAAGGTCTTATCAAGGACGAATAATGCAATATCCGCGGTGCCACCTTGATTCGCAGCGTGAGCTGCGCACTTGACAGGGTACCAGCATACCCCCGGCAACTAACGTATGCCAGCACGTCGCAGAATACTCTGTCCCTACGGACATTTGACTGCGCCCTCAGCGGTCCATTTGATGACTTGTTTTTCACCCGGCTCTCAGCACCCCAGGCTCTCTGTAGAAGCATCATCACCGTTATCTCCGCGTCAACGGTTTATGTTTTCCATATTATACCACGCTTGAATTTAAATGTCAATAGGTTTTGAAAAAATTTTTTTCGGTATGCCCCGTGTATGCCTGCCGCCGGAGCAGGACGTCTGAAGGACATAAAAAGCCGCAGAGCAGGTGAATGCTCTGCGGCCGGCATAAAGGTAACACCGCACGACCCGCGGCTAACGCCTCTGCACATCATCTGCTTGCCAGCTTTCCGTCATATTACCCAAATTCTCCTTGACTTGCGTCAGCAAGCCTGCGTCGAATTTAGGCAATCTGACGAAAAGCTGGACGGCGCATC
>JAFSSS010000012.1 GCA_017450925.1 Ruminococcus sp.
ATAAGAAATAATAATCAAGGTATCGCCTGCGGCGATATATTTTGAAATATGTCCGCAAAGCGGACACCTTGTTTATTCTTTATTCTTTCTTCTTTATTATTTATTCTTTTAGCGGTGGCACATACAAAGCTGTAATTGTCAAATACTTCTTTATTGCCACCGCGCTTTAGGCGACTCCTTTCATTATCAACTGTCAACTACCCATTAGCGGCTGTCGGCTTATCCTTTCAGCGCAGCCCTGTATCTTGCTGTCAGCGGGATAAGCTTCTTTGCCAGCAGAGCCCCGCAGATGCATTTGATTATATCTCCGGGTATGACAGGGAAGAAGCAGGCGGTCAGAAGCGCCCATACGCTCATGCCGTCGCCGGCTATCCAGAGGTTTTTGGCAGCAAAGAAATAGCACATACCTATCACATAGATAACGCCTGTTCCCGCAAATGCGGCAGCCAGCAGTCTCTGCAGAGAGGCGGACTTCCCGCCGGAGTAGGCGATCTTGCCGGTAACATAGGCGCCGGCTATGAAGCCCAGCAGATATCCGAAGCTGGGCTTTGCGGCATACATAAAGCCGCCGCCCTCGGTGAAAATGGGAACGCCCGCAAACCCCAGCAGCACATAGCAGCCAACGCTTGCGGCACCCAGCCGCGGCCCGAGAAGAAATCCGGCCATAGTGGTGAAAAAGTTCTGCATCGTGATCGGCAGATAGGGTATAGGTATTTTCAAAAAGGCACCCACTGCCGAAAGCGCCGTGAACAGGGCGCAGAGGCAGAGAGCAAGTATCCTGCTGCTGTTTTGTGTAGTGGTCATGGTTTTTGTCTCCTTATAGTGATCTCTCCGCTGGATACCTCTTTTTCAGAGCCGTCCTCCAGACGCACCTGCAGGGCATAGCTGTCGTTCACGCCCAGCAGTGTGCAGGGGTATTCTCCGCTGCCGCTGATGACTCTGATGCCTTCCCCCTGCCACATAAGCTTTGAGCGGTAGAGGGTCAGCAGCTGCCGTGAGAAAAGGTCTTCATAGCAGCGGCAGAAGCCGGAAAGCACAGCCGCTGCAAGCCGGTTGCGCATATCCTCGCGGCGCTCCGGGAATACCGCGCCGGCGATGCCCTTCAGCTCCGGCGGGAAGCCTCCCTCCGGCTCGTAGGCGTTTATGCCGATGCCTACGACAGCATAATCAAGGCCGCCGTTTTCCAGCGAAAGGGAAGCCTCGGTGAGTATGCCGCAGACCTTGAGGCCGTTCAGACAAACATCGTTCACCCATTTTATGCTGCTGCAGCCGCCGGAGCATTCGTCGATAGCCTTAGCCACAGCCACCGCTGCAGCAGTGGTGATGCGGACGGAATTTTCCGCCGACAGCTCCGGCCGCAGGAGGATGCTCATATAAAGCCCCGTATCTGCGGGGGAGAAAAAGCTTCTTCCCCGCCGCCCCTTGCCGCCTGTCTGCTCGCCGCAGATGACCGCTGTGCCCTCGGGAGCGCCCTTTGCCGCCAGCTCCCGCAGGAGGGTGTTTGAGGATCCCTCCACCTTTTTCCGAACATCCAGCTTCAGCCAGCTGCTCCCGGCGGACAGGTATTTTTCTATTGCTGCCGCCGAAAGCACATCCGTCTCGGAAGCGAGACGGTACCCCTTGCCGGTGACGGCGTCGATCGCATAGCCGTCGGAACGCAGAGCCGTAACGGCCTTCCAGACAGCTGCCCTTGAGCAGCCGAGGCGTTGTGCCAGCTCCTCGCCGGACATAAAGCTGCCGCGGTTGTTTTCAAACACTTTGATAAGTTTTTCCTTAACGTTCATGCTGTTCCTCCGAAATAAATATGGGAAAATTCCGTGCCGGTAAATATTATAGCACATCTCAAGCAGCTTGTCAACCCGAAATCAGAAAGCGGTTTACAACGCTTTGCCAAAGGCAGAGACCCGATTGACGGGGCGGCTGATGTGTGGTATAATCATAGCAGGAATACAGTCGGGAATATCCCGACGGACGGGAGGAATGACAGTGGCATCGGTAAGGAAAATAAAAGAGGACAGGCCTGTACTGGCGATCTGTTACGATTTTGACAAGACCCTTTCGCCGGATGATATGCAGGCGCAGGGCTACATTCAGTCTGTATATGACGGAGACATACCGTCATTCTGGAAAGAGACCAACAGCATGGCCGAGGCTAATGAAATGGATGCAAACCTTGCCTATATGTATAAAATGGTACGCCAGGCGAGAGGGAGGATAGTCCTTACCAGAAAGAGCCTGCAGGAATACGGCTCGGCGGTAAAGCTGTTCCCGGGAGTGGAGGACTGGTTTGAGCGCATACGGGAATACGGGGCGCAGCAGGGAGTCATCGTGGAGCATTACATCATCTCCTCGGGGCTGAAGGAAATGATCGAGGGAACCTCCGCTGCAAGGGCGGGAGCCTTTGAGAAGATATATGCAAGCTCCTTCATGTTTGACGAGGACGGCGTTCCGATCTGGCCGGCACAGGTCGTCAACTACACCAACAAGACCCAGTTCCTTTTCAGGATAGAAAAGGGCGTGCTGGATGTGAACGACTCCGGGGTAAACGACTATTTCGCCCCGGAGGACATCAGAGTGCCCTTCCGCAACATGATCTACATAGGCGACAGCGACACGGACATCCCCTGCATGAAGCTGGTGAATGTGAACGGCGGACATTCGATAGGGGTCTATAATAACGATACGCTTGACAAGACCAAGGTATATAGGATGCTCCGGGACGGGCGCATCAGGTATTTTGCTCCGGCAGATTACAGAGACGGCTCAAGGCTGGACGGGCTGGTGAAGGCGATCATCAGCCGCACTGCGGCAAACGAGGTGTTAGAGGAGTATCATTACGAATGCAAGGACGAAAGGGAGCGCAGTGACAGGGGCAGAGCCGGTGATGCCGAAAAGCGCCGCCGGCTGGATCTGATACTTTCGCTGAACGGCAGCGCCGGTTTTGCAACGACGCTGGATCTTGTGCGCAGGCTGGCAGAGGTGCGCGAGTGGGAGCAGGGAGAGGCCGATATGCTGCTGAAGATTGCGCTTAAAAACCCCTATGTGAAGTTTGCCTTCAACCGTCCGGAGGTAAAGGATTTTTACAGCTCGCTCCTGCAGCAGCTCCCGCAGGAAACGCTTGATTCGGTCATGGTGAAAAAGCTGCTCGAGGCATAAATACGCGGCTGCGGCCTATTAACTCCTCCTTCGGCGCTGTGCGGTCATGCTACAATTTCAGCTCCGGGTGTAAATTATACTACACTCGGGGCTGAAATTGTAGTATATACTACAGAACCGGGGAAGATTGATTATTGAAATACCCGCCGGAGTGTGGTATCATGTAATCACAGCGAAAGAGAAAAGAAAGAGGAGTTAAAAAGTATGAAAAAGACAGCTTCGGGAAATAAAGGTATAAAGAGAATAATAGCAGCAGCGCTTGCAGCTGCAGCGGCAATGGCCGCAGCGGCAGTAGCAGCCTCCGCAGCCGGAGCCGAGAGCATCCCCGCTGCCGGTGAGAAGGCAGTCGTATGCAGCGCAGAGCAGAGCCGTGAGCCGATCGCCGAGGGAAAGGTCTTCGGCATCGGAGAAAAGATAAAGCTCGATAACGAATATGCAGTTATCGACGACTTCGCCGGCGGCAGCAAAACCGCCTGCATCACCGGAGAGTTCACTCCCGACACCGAGTTCATCGGTTACACCATGAAGGGCCAGTTCGAGTTCATCGGCCTGTTCGGAGACAAGGATCTCTTCGTAACTGCACTGGATCCCGTTTCCACAAGACCTTGCGATGTTAAGGGCATCAGAGTTGCGTCCGGCACAGGCACCGAGAGCGACCCCTACAGATTTGAAACAGCATTCTGACAAAAACTCTCTTCATATAAACCCTTCCTTAAATCAAAACAGCGTCCCCGCCGATCTACGGCAGAGACGCTGTTTTGCATCTGCTGTTATTCTGTTATTCATCGGGGCCTTGCAGGATAAGCTTATCGCTTTCATAGTCGCCTAAGCTGATGTGGCATTTCCCGCCGGAAATGTGTACATCCTCCGGGACGGCGACTGCACAGATCCGCATCTCACTGGCCAGCCCGGCCGAAAGGTCAACGTCCGTCAGCGATATTTTGGTACCCCCCCTGTAGCTGCCGAAAAGCAGCGCTCTGCTGCCCTCGCATTTCAGCTTTACGCCGGAGCGCCTGATGTTTATTTCCGAGGTGTTGCTCAATGCACCCAGCGCCGTAAGCGCGTCGCCGGAGCTGGTCACCAGCATACTGATGCTCTCGCCGTCAATGACTGCGGTCTTGCCGTTGAGAGAGCCAATGCCTACGGAAAGCTGGCTTTCGGAGTGACACTTGATGCTTGAATAAAGCATACTGATCCTTACATCCCCGTCGGATGAGCCCATAGCCACGCTGAATGCTCCCGTTGCCACGGCCTCAAGATCGCAGCCGGTGATGCTTATATCCGCCGCACCCTCCAGTGCGCCGATGCCGATGCTAAGAGCGCCCATTGCCTTGATGACATAGCGCCCCCGCAGTATCCGGATCTTGCCGCCAAGCCCCGAGCCGATGCCAACTCCGCTGTGGCTTTCGGCAGTGATCTCCACCGTACCGTCTTGATCGAACAGCAGCTCGCCGTGAGTGCTTTTCAGATCGTTGCCTATGCCGAAGAAATCTGCATTCCCCAGCTTGATATTCAAGCTGCCGGTCCCTTTCAGCATCAGTGAAGAGCTTTCCGGCACTCTTATGCCGGAGTTAGCCAGCTTGTTTTCTCCCGAAAGCACCAGAGTGACCTCGCTGTTGTCGCCGATGTCGATGCAGGGCCGTTCAAGCTGATTTGACAGATGTGCATTGTCAAGGAAGACCGTCCCTTTGAAATTCTCGGCGATCTCGATATGCATCCCCGTGTAAAGCCGGGGGTCGCCGCTGACGGTCACGCTGCCCTCTGACCAGCCCGAGCCGATAAGGATCTTGCTGCAGCCCTCCTTCTGGAGCCTTTCGAGTGAGATCATTTCTCCCTCCGGCGACTGATAGACCTTCAGCCTTTGGCCGTCTGTTCTTTCGATGTGATAGGCCTTGATCTCCGCCCTTAGTTCATAGGGCAGAGCGTTTATCACCTCCGGCGCCGGCCGCGCCGTATAGAAGCCTTGTATCAGATCAATGCCCATAAGTATCACAGCCCGCAGCTCCTCGGCGGTCTCAACGCCCTCTGCCAGAGCCATGATCCTGTTGCTGTGACAGAAATCGACTATCTCTCTTACCAGATGCCGCTTGTTGGGGCTGTTCTGGATGCCGCTTATCAGCGTCCTGTCCAGCTTGACATAATCGGGGCTGTATCTAAGCAGATTTGAGATATTTGAATATCCCGTTCCGAAGTCGTCGATAGCTATGGGGATGCCCATGTTATGGAAATGCTCCTTGATCTCCTCAAGCCTTTCGTCACCGAATTCAGAGCTTTCGATCATTTCCACCACGATACGGTCGGCGTGATCCTCCAAAAGCTTTGTGATGACCGGCAGCTTATCCGATGTTACCGTCACATTCGGCATTGAGTTTATAAAAACCTTTCTCTCCCGGAAAAGGCCGGGATGCTCGTCAAGAAATCTGATAACGTTTATAAAAGTATATTGCTCCACCTCTCCCAGCCGGTGGGACAGCTCGGCATATTTCAGAATATGGAACGGGGTTATCCCGGGCATTCCCTCGGCACGCATAAGCGCCTCGTAGGAATAGATCTCGCCGTTGTCGGCGCGGACAATGGGCTGGAAGTGATAGGTGAACATATTATAATCCAAAAGCCTCTGCACCAGCGCGATCTCCTTGCGTTCAGTGTCCGACAGAGCCACCAGCCGGGATTTCTCCTCTGCCTCCAGCTTTTCTTTGGCCGACACAAGCTCAAAGGCCGCTGCCAGTACGGCATTTAACAGTCTGACATTCTCTTTCTCTTCACCCATACCGGGAAAAAGCTCCTTCTCCAGCCTTTCCAGCTCCTCACGGGTGCGCAGAGCAGTTACCTTTTCGAGAAATTCAGCTATGGTATTATTGTTCACAGGTCAGCACCTCCTTGATTGCGGGTCTTTCCTATTCTTCTATTTTTTTCCTGCTGTTATTATATCAGATTTTCACGGATTAGTCAACAGTTCTGTGGACATCTTTACCATATTTCGGCTCTCCGGCGGTGCAGTCGGCCGGGCTGCCGTTCAGAGCATTGCAGGCTCGGAGCTGAAAAGCTGCTCCAGCTTGCAGGCTACGCCGTCCTCGTCGTTGGAGGGGATGATCTCGTCTGCAAGGGCTTTCAGCCGGGGGTCGGCGTTGGAGACGGCGTATTTTTCGTCGGCTGTCTCAAACAAAGCTATATCGTTCACCGAGTCCCCGAAGGCGGCTATGCGCCCGCAGCCCAGCATATCCCGCAGAACAAGGGCAGCCTCTGCCTTTGTGGCGCCCCGCGGCATGATCTCCAGCCAGCGCTCGCCGCTGTAGATGTCGTCGTAGTAAAGCACCTCGTACCTGTCCCGGAGGCGTTCATAGGCACCCCGCAGGGCGGCCTCCTCGGCTATGCAGTTGAAGTAAAAGGGCTCGCCGGCAAGAATGTCCTCCTCCTCTGTCAGCGGGTCACGGCGGGGGTCATCCCCCCGGGATAGGATGAAATCCATAGTAGGGCGGCTGACTCTGCCGGGATAAAAGGAGAACCTCTCCCGTCCTTCGGCCAGCCTATAGACGATAGGAGAAAGCCCGAACTCCTGCAAACAGCCGCAGATCTCCTCTGCTTGCGAGGCGGTAAAGGTGCGCTTGTGCAGTATCCTTCCGGTGGCCGTATCCACGATAAAGGCGCCGTTGTAGGCTATCATCGGCAGCGGGACAGTCAGACCCTTTGTGACCTTCAGCGCCGTCGTGCGGGAACGCGCCGTGGCAAAGGCAAAAGCGATCCCCCTGCTCACCGTCCGCCCGATGACCCGGCAGGTACGCTCCGAAAGGGTAAGATCGGAGCGCAGCAGCGTGCCGTCAAGGTCGCAGAGATACAGTGTTTTCATTTGAGTATCAGCCCCACGGGGCAGTGGTCGCTGCCCTCAACGTCGGTATATATCAGAGAGTCCTCCACCTGCGGAGCCAGCCTGTCGGAGACGATAAAATAATCTATGCGCCACCCCGCGTTGTTCCTGCGGGCATTGAAGCGGTAGCTCCACCAGGAATAGACCCCTGCAAGGTCGGGATAGAGCATTCTGAACGTATCGGTGAAGCCGGCTGAAAGCAGCTCGGTCATCTTGCCCCGCTCTTGATCGGAGAAGCCTGCATTCCCCGCGTTGGACTTGGGATTTTTCAAGTCGATCTCGTTGTGAGCCACATTCAGATCGCCGGTATAGATGACCGGCTTGACCTTGTCCAGCCTGCAGAGATAGCCGCGCATATCGTCCTCAAACTCCATGCGATAGGCGATGCGCTTTAAGCCCTCCTGCGCGTTGGGAACATAGCAGCAGACGAAACAGAAGTCCTCGAACTCGCAGGTGATGACCCGTCCCTCGTCGCTGTATTTTCCGTCGATGCCGTAGGTGACGGAGAGCGGCTCGGTGCGGGTGAACACTGCCGTCCCGGAATAGCCCTTTTTCTCGGCGCTGCTGAAATATCTGAAATAGCCCTCGGGAGCAAAATCCGCCTGCTCCGGCTGCATCTTGGTCTCCTGCAGGCAGAAGATGTCCGCATCGGCAGAGCGGAAATACTCCTCAAAGCCCTTTTTAAGACAAGCCCGAAAGCCGTTGACGTTCCAGGATATGAATTTTTTCATAAGAACAACTCCCTGTATCAATTCTTGATTAGTTGACAGCCGATAGCTGTTAATGGATGATGAAGGAGCGCCCGAATGGGCATCCGTGCGCAAAGGGCGCACTCCTTCATTGTGCATTGAAACAAATTGTCGTTTGCTTTGATCCACAACCTAATAGTGATTCATTTTTCCTCTCCCTCTGCATATACATTTACCAAATATAGGACGCGCCTGCGGGTGCGTCGGAAAAGAGGGAGACTATGTTTATCAGATCAGTAAAACTCAAACGCCCCGGTATGCTGCTGGGGATCGCTGCCCTTGCCGCCGCTGCCCTTGTAATATGGGCGGTGATCTCGGCATCGGGGAGACATCCCCTTGCCTACACGCTGAAAACCGAAGCTGACCGCCAGCAGTTCATCCGCGATATGGGCTGGCAGACCGCCAAGGAATACACCGAATGCCGCAGCGTGGAGCTTCCTGCCGAATGGAGCGAGGTCTATGACCGGTACAACGAGCTGCAAAAGCAGCAGGGCTTTGACCTCGAGCCCTATAAGGGCCGTACAGTAGAGGTCTATACCTATCCCGTCTATAATTACGAGGGGCACACCGACAAGGACTGTATGCAGCTGACCCTTATGGTCTGCGATGACAGGCTTATCGGCGGGGATGTCTGCTGCACCGAGCTGGGCGGGTTCATGCAGGGACTGAAAAAATGACCCCTGCGGGGGCTTGAATTTCTTCCGGGGTTAATGTATAATAGTAACGTTCCATTACATTAACGGGAGGAAAAGGATATGCAGATCAGCAGTATGCCGGAGCTTTCGGCGCTTGAGGGCTTTTTTGCCGAATGCTCCCCCGCCTCCGGCGAGGTGCTTGCCCGGCTTTCCGCAGCGGGAGAGCTTGACCCGTCTCTTTGCTTTTCGGCCGCTGACGGCGGAAGGACCGTCGGGGCTCTCGTCATCGTGCCGGTAAGGTCGGGGGATGTGTCCGCTGCCTTTGCAGCCTGTGCCGTTTGCAGCGACGAGCATACTCTGTCGCAGATGTATTTCCGAGCCTTTGAGGCTTTGAGAGAGCGGGGGGTATCTTACATCTTCGCTCGGTTCTCCGAAGCGGAAAGGACGCTGTATTACGACCGCTTGAAGTGGCAGTGGATAGTCGCCCTCGGCTTTGTGCCGCCGGTGCTGGACGAGTCCGCTCTGAATTACGGCGGAAGGTGCCTTGACGACAGCGTAAAGCCCTCCTGCCTGCCCTTGGGATTTCCGAAGTCTCTTGGCATCCCCGTGCCGGAGGCAAGGTTCAAGGGGAACAACATCGTGTCGGAGGATGAACTGGCAATGGAGGCCTACACTGCCCGTGACCGCCGCCGCCTCGGTGAACGCGCCGCGCTGGTACTGTTCATTATCGCGGTATTCGCGGTGGGGATAATAAGGGGCAGCAGCCTCCGCACCTTCCTTGCGACCCTTCCGGCGGTCGGCATCGGTATGTATCTGCTTTTCCTAAATATCTACCGCCCCCGGAGGCTGGTGGCGGATATGCGGGCAAAGCGGCGTGAAAAGGGACTTAACGGCACGGACGAGCGCTTCTTTTTCGGCGAGGAGTATTTTATCTGGTTCTCGGACGGAAAAGCCACGGCGATAACGCCCTACAGCAGCATCATAGCTGTTTATGTCAAGCCGGATTTCCTTTTTCTCTGCAGCCGGTCGGAACAAAAAAGCGCCGGCGGCTGGTTCGTGTGGCGCTCCTCACTCTCGGACGAGCAGGGATTTTTAGACCACATACGAAAGAAAGCCCCGGGCGCTGTGTTCAAGAGGTAGGGCCGTTATCCGCCGCCTCTGCCAAGCGTCGGCAGAAACGGGAGTATTTCCCGGCAGCAGGCCGCGAGATATCTATTCCGAGGGCGGCTATCCTTTCCATAAGCTTCGCAGGATAATCGCCGGTGTATTCCGCCTCCAGTTCATGATCCACACAGCCGAGGTATTCGCTCCTGTCAAGGGCAAGCTCCACATTTTCATGATCATAGCAGAGCAGACGGCGGGTGGTCAAGCTTCCGATGAAAACGGCATCGTCCTCAACTCCGCAAAGCTCCTTCAGCAGCTCGGAGGGAATGACCTGCGGCACGCCGCTGATCTCCCGCTCAAGCTCCTCTCTCACTGCAAGAGAGCCGCGGTCGCCCACGGGCTTTTTTACCTGCAGAAGGCATTTTCCTGCCGCCTCGCGCACTCTTACGGAGATCCTTTTCTCCGCACACTGCTCGGAGCGGTAGTAATTATTTCTCTGCATTATCTCGGCTGAAAACCTAAAGGCCTCCTTCAGTATAAGATATTCCTTTTCCGTAAGCAGTATCTTGACTTCCTTTTCCAGCACGGCAGGCACCTCACATTCAGAAAATGATATAACGCGGGTTTATCTGTTATCTATCCTTTCGGGATACATATCGTGGTGAGTCAGCCTTTCCCAAGCGACAGCCTCCCACTTGGTTCCCGGAGCGCCGTAGTTGCAGTAGGGGTCAATGGAAAGCCCGCCCCGGGGAAGAAATTTTCCCCATACCTCGATATACCTCGGCTCCATGAGCTTGATAAGGTCGTTCATGATGATGTTCACGCAGTCCTCGTGGAAATCGCCGTGGTTGCGGAAGCTGAAAAGATACAGCTTCAGCGATTTGCTCTCGACCATTTTCTTATCCGGGACATAAGAAATATAGATCGTTGCAAAATCCGGCTGACCCGTGATAGGGCAGAGGCTCGTGAACTCCGGGCAGTTGAACTTCACAAAGTAATCCCTGTCGGGGTGCTTGTTCGGGAAAACCTCCAGCACCTCCGGCGCATAGTCGGTGGAATATTTTGTTGATCTGCTTCCCAGCAGCGTGATGCTGCCTCTTTCGTCTTCAGTCCTGCCTGCCATAGTCGTTCTCCTTTAAACATTTTTCTCAAAATAGACCTCGTGCCAAACAAGGAAGGTGAACACCGTCCAGATCTTTCTTGACCAGTCATACGCCCCGGAGCGGTGAACGTCCAAAAGCTTTACAAGCTCGCTGGTATTGAAATACTTCTGCGCCGTGTCCGAGGTGAAATAGCCCTTGACATAGTTGTAGTATTTATCCTCCTTGAGCCACACGCGGATAGGCACGGGAAAGCCCAGCTTGTCCTTTTTGGCCGTCTGGGGCGGACAGGCCGCCAGCGCCGCGATGCGCATAGCATACTTTGTCTCGTCCTTGGTGACCCGGTATTTTGTGGGTATCTTCTCCGCCAGCGCCATGACCTCCTTATCAAGGAAGGGCACTCTAAGCTCAAGTGAGTGAGCCATGCTCATCTTATCGGCTTTGAGCAGGATATCCCCGGTCATCCACAGGTGGAGATCGAGATACTGCATTTGGGTGACCTCGTCGCAGTCACGGCATTTGTCATAGAAGGGCTTGGTTATTGCCGACGGCGCGGGGGCACCAGTCTTTATTTTCAGTATCTGCTTGCGTTCCTTTTCGGTGAAGATATAGGCGTTTCCGATGAACCTTTCCTGCAGCGGCTGCGACCCGCGGATGAAGAAATTCACGCCCCGCTTTTTCGGCAGCTTCTGTGCCACTGCTCCGAGAGCCTTTCTTATGGGGCGGGGTATCTTATTGTATTTTGCCATATCGGCGGGATTGTGATAGATGTTATAGCCGCCGAAGATCTCGTCAGCGCCCTCGCCGCTCAAGACGACCTTTACCTGCTCCGCTGCCAGCCGGCAGACGAAGAACAGCGCTGCCGCCGCCGGGTCGGCAAGAGGCTCGTCCATGTGATACTGTATCCTTGCGAAGTTATCCCAGTATTCCTCCGGGGTGATGACGTGGGAGAAATTCTCCTTGCCGATATACTTCGAGAACTCCTTTGCATAGCCGATCTCGTTGTATTTCTCGTCCTCGCCGAAGCCGACGGTAAAGGTCTTGTCCACCTCTGCCACGGCTGCGGCAAAGCTGGAGTCCACCCCGCTGGAGAGGAAGGAGCCCACCTCAACGTCTGCGATCTTGTGAGCCCGGACGGAGTCCTTAAAGGTGTCGGAGATGCGGTTGACCCACTGCTCCAGATCGGGCTTGCCGTCGGGGTCGAATTTTATCTCCCACCAGCGCTCCACGGTCAGCCTGCCGTCCTTATAGGTAAAGCAGTGGGCGGCGGGGAGCTTGAACACGTTCTTGAAAAAGGTCTCCTCCGTTACCGAATACTGGAAGGAAAGATAGCTTTCGAGGGCGTCGGTGTTAAGCTCCTTTTTGAAGCGGGGGTGATCGAGAAAGCTTTTGATCTCGCTGCCCCACATCAGCGTATCGCCCATGCGGGCATAATAAAGCGGCTTGATGCCGAAGTAATCCCGTGCCCCGAAAAGGGTGCGGGTGTTTTTGTCGTAGATCACAAAGGCGAACATTCCCCGCAGGCGGGTGAGCATATCTCTGCCCCACTCCTCCCAGCCGTGGACAAGCACCTCCGTGTCCGTCCCGGTGGAAAAGGTGTGCCCCGCACTGACAAGCTGTTCTCTAAGCTCACGGTAGTTGTAGATCTCGCCGTTGAAGGTGATGACCACTGAGCCGTCCTCGTTGAAGATCGGCTGTGTGCCCTTGTCCGACAGGTCGATGATCGACAGCCGGCGAAAGCCCATAGCAATGCTGTCATCCACATACGACCCCGCCGAATCCGGCCCGCGGTGGACGATCCTGTTCATCATAAGGTTTATGACCTTTTCTGCGTCGGGAATACCTTTGGTGTCTGTAAAGCCGACTATACCGCACATAAAAATACCTCCCATGCAGGATTTGCCTGCACAAAATTCATAAACGCGACCCCATTGCCGACTTTACGGAAAACGCGGGAGACAGCCTGCTGCCGCTCAAACAGCGCAGCTAAGCGTTTGTATGCGCTGCAGCGTGATCTGCCCCTTTGCTTTCTGATTACTATTATACTACCATGATGAATTTTTTGCAATAGCGATTATTTAGATTTTGCCTCTGCCCGCCGTTTTTTTCAATGCAGAATGCACAAAGCGGGGGAACGGTCTATTCCCACCTTTTCCAGACCTCCGGCTGATAGCCAACGGTTGCCTGCTGTCCGTTGCGGACGATCGGCTGCTTCAGCAGGGCAGGATTTTCCAGCACCTTTTCAAACCTATCCCTGTCGTCCAGATACTTTACCAGCATAAGCGTGTCTTGATCCCGGCATTTTTCGTCCAGCAGGGTCTCAAGCGCCCCTGCCCCGCGTATGACCGACTCAAGCTCGCGGCGGCTCAACCCCTTTTCCGCCAGATCCACCGACTGGAATTTTATCCCCCTCTCCTTGAAGAACCTCTCCGCCTTTCTGGTGTCTTGACTTTTCTTCGTTCCGAATATCTGAATATTCATATCATCACTCCGATACTTCTTGCTACAGATAATTATATCACACTCCCCGGCTGTAAGTCAAGCAGAGAGGGACAACTGAACGCGGCAGATACGCCGTCATTTTTCACAGTTTGAGCGCCGGATATTTGTGAATTGTAACAAAAATTATTTCATTGTTCCGGCAGGGAATGACAAACGCCGAAGTAATTGTTATAATTATGTTAGTAGTAAGATCAGCTATGCTGATGATCCCGTGCCTTTTAGAAAAACCGAAAGATCGGAGGGTCGCTATGAATGTGATAATGAACCGCAGCGGCACTGAACTGACAGTTGCCGTTGAGGGCCGTCTTGATGCCAATACCTCTCCCGAGCTGGAGCAGAAGCTCGACCCCGCGCTTGAGGGAGTTGAAAAGCTGGTGTTCGATTTTGAAAAGCTAAGATATATCTCAAGCTCCGGGTTGAGGATACTGCTCACCTCAATGCAGCGTATGGGGCGCTGCGGCTCTATGACGGTAATAAACGTCAGCAGCGTGATAATGGACATTTTGGAAGTCACGGGCTTTACTGACGAGCTTGATATAAAGTGAGGGATACGACCATGAAAGAATTTGAGACTACCGCCTTGAAGGATAATCTGCCCGAGGTGCTGACCTTTGTTGAGGAACAGCTCACCGCCCTCGGCTGCAGCAAAAAGATCATCATGCAGATCGACATCGCCGTTGAGGAGATATTTGTAAATATAGCCAGCTATGCCTATGACCCGCAGATAGGCCCGGCGGTTATCCGTACCGAGATAACCGAGGAGCCTCTTTCCGTAATTATCAGCTTTGTGGACAGCGGCCGTCCCTACGACCCCCTTGCAAGACCCGACCCGGACGTGCATCTGCCCGCCTCCGAGCGCAGGATAGGCGGCCTTGGGATATTTATGGTAAAGAAATCAATGGACGATGTCTCCTATGAATACAAGGACGGACAGAATATCCTTACGATCAAAAAACAGATAGACGGCTGAAACGCCTGCCTAATCTGCAGAACAGTTGATAGTGAAAGGAACGCCCGTTTGACACACCTTAATTATCTGTTATCAACTATCAGCTGTCGATCAAAGCACTGCATATCGAAATTGGATCATGATAATTTACTGTATGTATTACGGAGGTATGAAAAATGAAAAAGACAGTTATTGCAAAGGCTGCCGCTGTGATTTTGGCAGCCTCAATGTCCCTTGCGCTTGCTTCCTGCGGAAGCAGTGACAGCTCAAAGGAGGGTACCGTTTCCTTGGGTGCATCAGATGCTTCGGCAGCCGAAAGCGCTCCGGCCGCAGAAAGCACCCCTGCCGAGGAAAGCGCTCCGGCTGAGGAAAGCACCCCTGCCGAGGAAAGCGCCCCTGCTGAGGAAAGCGCCCCTGCTGAGGAAAGCGCTCCCTCTGCCGAGTCCGCTGCCGAGGGCGAAAGAACTCCCGAGGTCGCAGCCGATGCACCGTTTGCCGAAAGGTTCAGGGTCAAGTATAACGGCGCTGACTTTTATGTCGGTGAAAAGTTTGCCGATATAAAGGATAAGCTCGGCAAGGAGGCAAAGCCCTCCTCGGTATCCAAGCCCTGCGTTCCCGGCTCTCAGGACATTGCAAACTATTACTATCCCGGTCTTACGTTCCAGGTGAACTATGAGGGCACGATCATCAACATCTCTATAGGCGAGGAATTTGCACCCGGACGTGACGTTTCGCTTGCCGGCGGCTTAAAGCTCGGCGACACTGTTGATACCGCCAGGAAATTCCTGGGCGAGCCCACAGCGTCTGATGAATACCACATCGAATACAGCGAAGGCAGCGTTTCCGTTTCCATTTATGACCGCGATGAGGAAGGCATATTCATAATAAGCATATCCGATAACGACCTGCCCTTCTAAGGGGCTCGGATGAGTGCAGACAAAGGGGCTGCTGCAGGAAACCGTTCCTGCAGCAGCCCCTTTTAATACTTTCCGGTCTTATCCAAGTGCTGTGTCAAGCATCATCATAAGTGTGAAGCCTACCGCAAACATCACAACGCCGATGTTTGAATGCTCGCCCTCCGACATCTCCGGGATAAGCTCCTCGACTACGACGTATATCATCGCTCCCGCCGCAAAGCTGAGAAGGTAAGGCATAAGCGGCAGGAAAAGTCCTGCAAAGAATATGGTCAGCAGCGCTCCTATGGGCTCGACCGCTCCCGAGAGGACACCGTCCGCAAAGGCCTTGCCCTTGCTTTTTCCCTGCGCGTGGAGCGGCATGGATATGATCGCACCCTCCGGGAAGTTCTGTATCGCTATGCCCAGCGCCAGTGCGAGCGCTCCGCCGGCCGTCATATCAGCTGTGCCGTTGATGAAGCCCGCATATACGATGCCTACGGCCATTCCCTCCGGGATGTTGTGCAGCGTTACCGCCAGCACCATCATGGTCGTCCGTGCCAGACGCGAGGGCAGACCCTCGGCCTTGTCCGTGTTCATGTGAAGATGCGGGATAAGCGAGTCCAGCAGCAGCAGGAAAAGCACACCCGCCCAAAAGCCGATGACCGCCGGCAGAAAGGAAAGCTTGCCCTTGTCCTCTGCCATTTCCATTGAGGGGATAAGCAGGCTCCATACCGAGGCCGCCGTCATAACGCCGGCCGCAAAGCCTGTCAGCGCCCGCTGAACGTTCCTGCTCAATTCGCGGCGCATGAAGAAAACGCATCCGGAGCCCAGCGCCGTTCCCAGGAACGGCAGCGCCAGCCCGATCACCACATCACTGTTCACGGTAACGCCTCCCCGGCTGCCGGATCATTTCCGTCCGAACAGCCCCTTTTTTTCGTAAGGCTCTCCGGCAAGGCCGGTAACGCTGTAGCCGGAGCCCTCCAGTGCAGACCTCACCTGCTCCTCGGTCAGTGCCTCGGGGCTGATGATAACGGCCTCTCCCTTTTTGTGGGAGGAGGTCACCTTTTTGACCTTCAGCCTTGACCTTATCGCATCGTTGACGTGAGCCTCGCACATACTGCACATCATGCCGTCTATTTTTACTGTCGTTCTGTACATAGCGCCTGTCTCCTATTCTCCGCTGCTCTGCGAGAGAAGATAGTCCGTCAGCTTATCCAGCGTCTGCGCATCCAGCACAGAGGATATCTCCATGCTGGCCTCTCCCGCCTTTTCCGGGTCGATGCCCACCTTGTTTATAAGATGATCCTTTATCACCACGCTGGGAGTGAACAGCCCGTTTGCTTCAGAAACGCCCTTCACAGTCAAAGTGATCTTTCCGTAGGGCTCCTTCATGATAAGCCCCTCCTCGATAAGCTTCTTCTCCATTTTGACAACGCTTGCCTTGGCAACGTGAAGATACCCCGCAATGTCGGTGGTGCGCACACTGCTGCCGTTCTGGCCTAAAAGATAAATGGTTATAAGATACTTTTTCTGCGGTTCCGTAAGCATTTTCTGCACCTCTTTAGTTAGTCAAGTATAACTATTTAGAATTATATCACCCGCTTTTTTGGCTGTCAATAAGTCCGGCAGGGGAGGTAAGCATTTTCTAACTATCCTACAAAAATTCGGTTAGCAGACACTAACTATTTTTGTCATTTCTACAAAATCGCCGGCTTCGGCTGAATAATCCCTTGACAAAAACCACTCCGCCGTGTATAATATGCATTGTGGTTAGCAAGCGCTAACCGAACAAAAGAAAGGAGCAGCCAGATGTCATCCAACGATAGAAAAAGACTTGAGACCGTCCTTGCCTATCACACCGCTCCCACCTTTATGGGCTTCAAATGCGGAAGCCTGCTCACCCTGTCCGTTAAGGACTATGATCTTGACGAGCTTGCCCGCCTGTTCGAGGAAGGCTGCTTCGGCCGCCGCATAAGGGCACGGTTCATCAGCAGGAGCAAGGAGCGCACGCTTATTTACGTCTATGACATCAAGCTCCTGAGCGAACTGCTTACTGACACACGCATAACACAATTCCTTTCTACATATGGCTATGATAAAGCCCGAGACATCGACGGGTGCCTTGACACGCTCTGCAGGAAGCTGCAGGAGAAGGATTTCCCTCACGAGGTAGGAATATTCTTGGGATATCCCCTTGAGGATGTCGAGGGCTTTATCAGAAACTGCGGACAGCGCTGCAAATACTGCGGCATCTGGAAGGTCTATGGTGACGTTGAACGGGCAAAGGCTCTGTTTGAATGCTACCGAAGCTGCCGCAGCCGCCTTTGCATGATGATCGAAAACGGAAAACAGCTGCGCTCCTGCGTGGCATAAGTATAGGAGGATATATAATGAAAACAGCAGTTATTTATTGGTCGGGCACAGGCAATACCGAGGCTATGGCAAACGCCGTTGCCGAGGGTGCAGGCGTATCGGCTGTTCAAGTCTCGGCCTTCTCCGGGGATGTATCGGAGTATGATGCCCTCGCTCTGGGCTGCCCCGCAATGGGAGCAGAGGAGCTGGAGGACAGCGAGTTCGAGCCCTTCTTCGCATCTGTTGAGGGCAAGCTTAGCGGCAAAAAGGTAGCGCTCTTCGGCTCCTACGACTGGGGCGACGGCGAATGGATGCGCCTTTGGGCTGAAAGAGTTAAGGCTGCAGGCGCCGAGGTGGTCGGCGGCGAGGGTCTTATCTGCAACAACACTCCCGACGATGCCGCACTTGACAAGTGCCGTGAGCTGGGCAAGCAGCTTGCTTGAGGATGTCTGAAAACCGTTTCAAACCCCTTTCATAAAAAACAAATACCACAGGAACGCCGTCACCAGAACGGCGTTCTTTACTGTTAGCAATAACTAACAAAAAGGTAGTTAAGCAAAGCTAACTTTTCTCTGTTTGTAACAAAAACCCTCCCCGGTGCTTGACATCAGCCGGTTAGCTGTGTATAATCAAATAAGGGAGTTAGATAAAGCTAATCATTTCAGAAGGAGGAAAAAACAATGCCCTTATTATCTGCAAGTACCGGTGAGACCTACACCATTACCCGCATTGGCGGCACTGCCGAGGTGAGAAAGCACCTTGAGGATCTCGGCTTCACCGTCGGCGGGACAGTCAAGGTCATAACCGCTATGGGCGGCAATCTGATAGTCAACGTCCGTGAGACCCGCGTGGCAGTCAGCCGTGAGCTGGCAATGAAGATCATGGTTTGAGGAGGAAACGCTATGACGCTTAGAGATGCAAAGGTCGGCGATACCGTTACCGTGAAAAAGCTTACCGGCGAGGGTGCCGTAAGGCGGAGGATCATGGACATGGGTCTTACCAAGGGAACACCCGTCACAGTCCGCAAGGTGGCTCCTCTCGGAGATCCCGTTGAGATCACCGTTCGGGGCTACGAGCTTTCGATCCGTAAGGCAGACGCCGAAATGGTCGAGATCATGTGAGCGGCATGATACTGCTGTACATACCGCTTTTTTTATGACAATATGTTAGCTCTGGCTAACAATAAGGAGAGAAGTAAAGTGAGTATAAGGATCGCACTGGCAGGGAACCCGAACTGCGGAAAAACCACGCTGTTCAACGCTCTGACAGGCTCAAATCAATTCGTCGGCAACTGGCCCGGCGTTACAGTGGAAAAGAAAGAGGGCAAGCTGAAAAAGCACAGCGATGTGACCGTCACAGACCTGCCCGGCATCTATTCTCTTTCCCCCTATACGCTGGAGGAGGTCGTTGCCAGAAACTATCTTATCGACGAGCGTCCCGATGTGATACTAAATATCATCGACGGCACCAACCTTGAAAGAAATCTTTACCTTACCACACAGCTCACCGAGCTGGGCATCCCGGTGGTATGCGCCGTAAATATGATAGATATCGTCAACAGGAACGGCGACAGGATAGATGTGGAAAGGCTGTCGGAGGCCTTGGGCTGCAGGGTGGTGAAGATCTCTGCCCTTAAGGGCGACGGCACAGCCGAGGCTGCCGAGGCAGCTATAGAAGCTGCAGGCGAAAAGCACGGCGGGCCCGTCCACCGTTTTGCCCCCACGGTAGAACACGCCCTCGCTCACATCGAGGAGGCCTGCGTTCACGAGCTGCCGGAGGAGCAGCAGCGGTGGTACGCCGTCAAGCTTTTCGAGCGTGACGAAAAGGTAATGGAAAAGCTTGCATTGAGCGAGTCAGTCATAGAACATATAAACAAGGATATCGAGGCCGCCGAGCAGGAGCTGGACGACGACTCGGAGTCCATAATCACCAACGAGCGCTATAACTACATTTCAAGCATCATCGACAGCTGCTACGACAAGAAGAACAAGGGCTCCTTCAGCACCTCGGACAAGATCGACCGCATCGTGACCAACCGCTGGCTGGGACTTCCGATCTTCGCTGTTATCATGTTCGCCGTATATTGGATATCTATGGTGGGCGTGGGCGCTGCGGCGACCGATTTCACCAACGACAAGATCTTCGGCGACGGCTTCCACCTATTCGGCATCGGCTCCTCGGAATACGAGGAAAAGGCAGAGGCCTATTCCTCTGCACAGCAGATCATCGACGGCTACGATGCCTACGTCGCAGCCAACGGCTCCGCTCCTGCAGAGGAGTTCACCTATACCGTGGAGGACGAGGAGACTCTCGAGCCTGTTACGGAAACAAACACTGTGGCAGAGTATAACGAAGCCCTCAAGACCGTTGAGGAAATGGGCGGCGAGCCCGACCCCGCCGACTACGGCGTGTTTGTTCCCTCTATCCCCTCACTGGCGGAAAAGGGTCTTGATAAGCTGAATGCAGCGGCATGGCTCAAGGGGCTTATCATCGACGGTATCATCGCCGGCGTGGGCGCGGTGCTGGGCTTTGTTCCGCAGATGCTTGTGCTCTTCCTGCTGCTGGCATTCCTTGAGGCCTGCGGCTATATGGCAAGGATCGCATTTGTGCTGGACAGAGTGTTCAGAAAGTTCGGTCTTTCGGGCAAGTCCTTCATCCCTATGCTGGTGGGCTCCGGCTGCGGCATACCCGGCATCATGGCCTCGAGAACGATCGAGAACGAGCGCGACCGCCGCATGACGATCATGACCACCACCTTTATCCCCTGCGGCGCAAAGGTACCCTTTATCGCAATGATCGCCGGAGCGATCTTCGGCGGCTCGGCTTGGGTGGCTACCTCGGCTTATTTCGTGGGTATGGCGGCGATAATCATATCCGGCATCATGCTGAAAAAGACGAAAATGTTCGCCGGCGACCCCGCTCCCTTTGTTATGGAGCTTCCCGCCTATCATATGCCCACGGTGGGCAACGTGCTTCGCTCCATGTGGGAGCGCGGCTGGTCATTCATCAAGAAGGCGGGAACGATCATCCTGCTCTCGACCGTGCTTGTATGGTTTGCAAGCCGCTTCGGTTTTGCTGACGGAAGCTTCGGGATGCTGGAGGAGGATCAGCTTGACAGCTCTATCCTTGCAAAGATCGGAAACGGCATCGCCTGGATATTCTCGCCCCTCGGCTGGGGCAACTGGCAGGCGGCGGTGGCATCCTTTACGGGGCTTGTTGCAAAGGAGAACATCGTCGGCACAATGGGCACACTCTACGGCGGCGGAGACCTTACCACCTGGCAGGCACTGGCTGCCGCCTTCACCGGCGTAACGGCATATTCCTTCCTTGTTTTCAATCTGCTCTGCGCCCCCTGCTTTGCGGCGATCGGCGCTATCAAGCGCGAGATGAACAACTGGAAATGGACATTATTCGCTATCGCTTATCAGTGCGGCTTTGCTTATGCGGTCGCGCTGATGATAAACCAGTTCGGAAGCATATTCACGGGAAATATAAATATCGTCGGTCTGATCTTTGCGGTGCTTGTTCTCGGCCTTATGGTCTATATGCTGGCAAGACCCTATAAGGAGGCAGACAAGCTGAACAAGAAGCTAAGTCTTGCGGGCGGCAAGTCATAAGGGAGTGAGAGAATGCTTGCATGGTTATCGGCAAACCTCGGAACGATCATCGTGAGCATCATCCTGCTGCTGATACTTTCGGCTGCGGTGATGAAGCTGATAAAGGACAGAAAAAGCGGAAAGAGCAGCTGCGGATGCGGCTGCGCCGGCTGTGCGATGCACGGTGCCTGTGCAAAGCAGCGAGGTGAACGCGAGGCGCATTGAACGGGATATCCATATCAATAAACTAAATCCAAATCAGAAAGGAAGATCTATCATGTCAGTATGGGCAAAAGCAGCATTATTCGTAGGAGGTATGGCAGCAAGCACGCTGGGCGTGAAGCTGCTCACAAGCAAGACAGCTAAGAAGGTATATACCGAAACTGCCGCCGCCGCTATCAGAGGCAAGGATGCAGTAATGGAGAACGTGACCAAGGTACGGGAGTGCTGTGACGATATCGTGGCCGATGCCAAGGATCTCAACGAGAAGCGTGCCGCCGAGGAGGCAGCCAAGGAGGCAGAGGATATCATCGAGGATGCTTCAGAGGAACTGGGCGAATGAAATGCAGGATCCTACACAGCTCTAAAAACCGCATAAGAGTGCATATCCTGCAGGAGCGCATGACTATGCACGAGGCGGATGTGCTGGAGTATTATCTGCGGTCAAAGCCCTTTGTTACCGACGTCAAGGTCTATGACCGCACAGGCGATGCCACGGTGTTCTTCACAGACAGAGAGGCAGTCATAAGGGCGCTGTCGGAGTTTTCCTACAGCAGCAAAAATGCCGCCCTCGTTCCCGAGCGCACCGGCAGAGCCCTCGACCGGGAGTTTGAGGATAAGCTGTTTTATATGCTGGTAAGACGCGCCGTATTCAAGCGGCTCGTTCCTGCCCCACTCGGGCTGGTGATCTCGGTCATAAGAGCCGCCGGCTACATCCGGGATGCTTTGAGATCCCTGTCAAAGGGCAGGGTAGAGGTCAATTCTCTGGATGCAGCCGCTATCACGGTCTCTCTCGTCCGGGGAGAGCATAAGACAGCTGCCTCGGTAATGTTCATGCTGGGGCTCGGCGAGCTTCTTGAAGACTGGACGCATAAAAGATCGGTAAACGACCTCGCCCGAACTATGTCCTTGGGGGTTGAAAGGGTCTGGCTCAAAAAGGACGGCACGGAGGTACTCGTCCCTATCCGCGAGATACAGGAGGGCGACGAGATAATCGTTCGCACCGGCAGCATGATACCCCTCGACGGCAAGGTCATCTCCGGCGACGCCGAGGTCAATCAAGCGACACTTACCGGCGAAGCCCTGCCCGTACATAAAAAAGAGGGCAGCTATGCCTATGCCGGGACTGTGGTCGAAGAGGGCAGCTGCGTCATCCAAGTGGATAAGGTGACCGGCAGCGGCAAGTATGACCGCATAGTAAAAATGATCGAGGAAAGCGAAAAGCTGAAATCCGAGGTGGAAAGCCGCGCCGCACATCTGGCGGACAAGCTTGTTCCCTACTGCCTCGGCGGAACGCTGCTCACCTACCTGCTCACAAGAAACGCCACAAAGGCAATGTCTATCCTTATGGTAGATTTCTCCTGCGCACTGAAGCTGGCAATGCCGATCTCGGTCATTTCCGCGATGCGCGAGGGTCAGACCTGCGGCATCACCGTTAAGGGCGGAAAGTTCCTTGAGGCCGTGGCTGCCGCCGATACCGTCATCTTCGATAAGACTGGCACGCTTACCCGCTCACAGCCGGAGGTGGCAAGGGTCATTACCTTCGGCGAGAATGACGAGACCGAAGCCCTGCGCCTTGCCGCCTGCCTCGAAGAGCATTATCCCCACTCGATCGCAAACGCGGTGGTCAAGGCTGCCAGCGATAGGGGGCTCGTCCACGAGGAGCTGCACAGTGAGGTGGAGTATGTGGTGGCTCACGGCATCGCCAGCTCGATCCAAGGCGTTAAGGTGGTGCTGGGAAGCTATCATTTCGTATTTGAGGACGAGGGCTGCACCTTACCGGAGGGCGAGGAGGCAAAGTTCGAGTCCCTCCCGGAGGAGTATTCACACCTTTTCCTTGCCGTGGGCGGAGAGCTTGCGGCGGTCATCTGCATTGAGGATCCCCTCCGGGATGAAGCGGGGAATGTCCTCGCGCAGCTCAAGGAGCTGGGCATAGGCAGGCTTGTCATGATGACAGGCGACAGCGCAAGAACTGCCCGGGCAGTTGCCGAGGCGGTAGGCGTTGACGAGTTCTATGCCGAGGTGCTGCCGGAGGATAAGGCGGAGTTTGTCCGCCGGGAGAAGGCCGCTGGCAGAAAGGTCATCATGATCGGCGACGGCGTAAACGACTCTCCCGCTCTTTCAGAGGCCGATGCCGGCATTGCAATTAGCAGCGGAGCCGCAATAGCCAGAGAGGTGGCGGATATCACCGTTTCCGCCGATGACCTTTCCAGCCTTGTGACCCTGCGCCGCCTTAGCATGGAGCTGATGAAGCGGATAAACTCCAACTATCATACCATAATCGGCTTCAATTTCGGCCTTATGGTCTTGGGCGCAGCGGGCATACTCCCGCCCACGACCTCGGCCTTGCTGCACAATTCCTCAACTATCGCGATCGCTGTTGCAAGCATGAGGGATTACCTCGGATAGACCGAAACGCACTGCGGCAAACGACTGCTTGCAGCTGATACTGGACAGTTGATAATGAAGGAGCGCCCTTGGCACACGGATGTCCATTCGGGCGCTCCTTTTATCGTGCATTGACAGAGATCGGGATATAAATAAAGGACTGCCTTTAGCGCAGGCGCAATAAAGAAGTTTTTATTCCGACACTTCTGCTGTATCACGGCAGAAGTGTCTTTGCGTTACTTAGTGCAGCGCCTGCTAAAAGAAAAAAGAAGAAAGAATAAATAAGAAATAATAATCAAGGTATC
>JAFSSS010000013.1 GCA_017450925.1 Ruminococcus sp.
ACATCATCTGCTTGCCAGCTTTCCGTCATATTACCCAAATTCTCCTTGACTTGCGTCAGCAAGCCTGCGTCGAATTTAGGCAATCTGACGAAAAGCTGGACGGCGCATCTGATGCACAGGGGTCGTGCGGTGTTGCCTTAAAAACGAGCTTTTGCAGATAAACGCCCTCGAGTGGAACGCCGACGAGGAAACGGTCATCGGCTGGAGCCGTACCGAGGGCTATCCCGCCGATGCCGGTTACCGCGACGGCAGAGTGACGATGCTCGAAAAGCATACGAGCTATAACACGGTCTCACTGGCGAAATTCGCTTTCTCGATTCTCTGGCAGGCAGTGCGCCACTCGGAGCAGTACGGCACACTTATCATCTACGACTTTTAGGAGGATAATATGAACATCCGGGATGCATTCAGCGCCAATCTCAAATTCATCTGTGAAACACAGCTCGATGCCGGACTTATGCGGCGCACCTTTTCCCGCGAGGGGCTTCGTGATACGCTTGTCGTCGGCACCGTTGACCTGCCCACCGGGCGCATCCGCGTGGGCGACCCGCTGACCTATATGGGCACCAAGGAGTTCAGCCCCGAGCTGGACAAGCCCGTCGCCCCCGGCTCCTATCCCGTGGAGCTTGCCTTTATAAGAACAGCCTTCGATACAGTCCGCATCACCGCCTCACGGATAAAGCTCACCGACAAAAAGGCCGTCCGATATGAACTGGCCGCCCCCACTCACGAGACCGCCGCTATGCACGCCAGCGACGGCGATGCCCCCGGCTTCCCCGTGGATGCGGGTGTCATGTCATTTATGGATGCCTCGGTCATGGAGGAATATGCCGATTTCCTTTCCCGCTGGCACGCTGAAAATCCGCAGGGCAACCACTACGACGACTTCTTCGCCGCCCTCTTTGCCGAAAGCTTTGAGCGCTTCCCCGAGCATCAGCGCCGCGGCGGCGATTTCATCGAGTGGGCTCTGCCCAAGAGCGGTCACCGCTTCGTCATGAACGCCTCCGGCTTCGGCGACGGCTTCTATCAGATCTTCCGCGGGCTTGACGAGGACAGCGAGGTGTGCGAGATAGTCGTCCCGCTGATAAATGCGGATATACTCGAGCAGGCCGACCGGGACTATCTTGCCGTCTGGGACGGCCTCGAGGCCTGCATCGTATCGAACCACATAGCCGAGGGCGGCGAAATCGCCTATATGTCCCGGGAGGGCTCCGGCATAGACAGCTATAACGGCTGGGTGTTCTACGGCTGTGACGAGGACGAGGATTACTGGGCTGATGCCTCGAACTTCACCCTCTACAGCACCCACGGCCTTGCCGACCGCTTCCCCGGCATCATCCCGCTGCTCCATTCCCCGGAGGGCTCCGCCTTCATCCGCCTCAAGGACGGCTCCTTCATCCCCGACGACCGTTAAGCGCGGCAGCCTTAAGCGCTGCCGCTAAAAGAATAAATAATAAAGAAGAAAGAATAAAGAATAAACAAGGTATCGCCTCCGGCGATGATATTGAAAACCGTCCGCAAAGCGGACACCTTAATCATTCTTTATTCTTTCTTCTTTATTCTTTCTTCTTTATTATCTTTTGGCCTTTGTCACAGCGTAGGCTTCTTCTTGATATCGTCCATGCTCTTTGAGCGCGGACGGGTCAGCTCTGCAGCCGCTGACGGCAGGGCTCTGCGTCAACGGTAAAGGCCGTCAAGTCCTGCTCGGGAAGCTCCACCTCTGTAACAGTTCTAAGATCAAATCTCCCGCACGCTCGTCCGCAGTCTTTGCCTCGGTGAGCTTTTTGTAGAGAGGAGTCTTTCTCAAAGCGTCCATGTACAGCTCCTTGAAATACTCCGCGCCGTTCCTGCAGAGAGCCACCCGCATGGGGTCGATCTCCTTTCATTATCAACTATCATCTGTCCATTATCAATTAAACATCCGTGTCGGGAGCGTTACAAAGCTTTTCCCGCTCCAGTATCCGTTCATCAAGAAAACGCATCTGCTCCGGGGTGTGGAACCAATGCTCGCCGTTTTCCATGACTGCAAGCTCCGCGCCGGACCTTTCCGCAAAGGCCGAAATGTCCTCAAGGGGAACGATGCTGTCCCTGCTGCCGTAAAGTATGACCGTCGGTATGCTCCAGCCTATGGGATGCTCCCTCACATCAGACAGATACTCCCACGAAAGCCTCTCGCCGAAGCCGGTGCATAGCTCTCCCTGCTCACGAAGCTCGGCCTCGGTCTTCCCCGCCTGCCGGAGCATCCTAAGGATAAGCCGCTCCATATCCACCACCGGCGAGATCAGATAAGCCCTGTCGATATTCTTTTCGGACAGCGCCTGCAGGGCAAAATACGCCCCGATGCTGTTGGCGATAAGCACCACGCTGTCATATCCCCCGGCAAGCCTGTCAAAGAGGCGGGGAAGCTCCTCCCGCGCCTCCCGGGGAGTCTGCGAACGGTAATCCGCTCCGATGACCTCGCAGTCCGGGAACAGCGTCCTGTAATGTCCGGCCTCTGCCGCCGACCCGCCCTTTCCGTGTATGTATATGACCAGCCTTTTCATTCCGATGCACCCGCCTTTATTAAATTTCGATATGCATTGCCGCAAACAACAAATTCCAGTATTCAGCTGACAGTTGATAATGAAGTGAATTTGCCGCGCCCGAATGGGCATCCGTGCGCCAAGGGCGCATTCCCTTCATTATCCATTATCAACTGTCAATTGTCAATTAAACATCCGATGTGCGATCATGCCCGCTTTCATTATATCACACTTTCCCGCAGATGACAAGCAAAAGCAAGAGTTGATGCACCTATGCAACCTGCCCGCCTTTTTCCGGGGTATTACTTTCAGAGTACAATAATAGGGAGGAAATCACTATGCCGCCTAAAAGCAATGACGTTCAGCCCGCCCGTTCACTCAAGGAGGAGGGGCTGATCTTTGGCATCTCAAAGAAAAAATACCGCGATCTGAAGCAAAGGGTCGCACTTCGCCACCCGGAGCAGTACCCGCAGGAGCCCCCGGCAGAGCAGATAGATGCCGAATATGACAGAATGGCCGCCGTCAAAAGGTTCTCCGGCGACACCGAACAGTTCGATGACCTCACAATGCTCGGCGTCACACTCGTATAAGCGCGGCGGCAGCAGCGCGGCGGCGGTGAGAAGAGTCCGCTTAGCCGCACTTTGACAGGCCGCCGCTAAATGAATAAAGAATAAATAATAATAATACTAATAAAGGTGTCCGCTTTGCGGACGGTTTTTAAAATCATCGCCGGAGGCGATACCTTGTTTATTCTTTATTATTTCTTCTTTATTATTTTAGCGTCAGCGCACATCAGCGTCAGCGAACATCAGCGTCAGCGCACAAAGGCTCACTTCTTCATTGTGCATTGAAATCAACAACGCCCCGCCAAAATCAAGTCTGATTGTTGACATCACCCCCTCTTTCTGATATAATAAGCTTTAAGGCAGCACCGCTCGACCCGCGGCTTACGCCTCTGCGCGGCAGATGCCCCAAAGCTGCATCCGCCGTTTTTTATGTTCCCGAAATGAAAGGAGACACCATGAAAAATCAACTTCGTTTCAGACCCGCCGCCCTTGCTGCAGCAGTGCTGATGCTGCTCTCGCTTTTCTGCTTTGCAGGCTGCGGCGGCAGCGACAAAAGCAGCTCCTCCCAAGCTCCCGGGCTTACAGTCATAACCGCCTCCGACAGCTCTGCCGCCACCCCCGCGACCACAGCAGCACAGACAGAGACCACCTCCGCCGCAGAAGCGGAAGAGTCCGCCCCCGTTGCCGATGACAGCTCAAAGGAGTATAAGCAGTACAGCTTCCGCTCCAAAAAGCTTTTCGACGACCACTACAAAAAGCACGGCTCGGAGTTCGGCAGCATCTCGCAGGAGGAATATCTTCAGCTGGCAAACGACCTGCTCAATTCCGACTCCCCCACTGTGCTTCACAAAACCGAAAAGGAGGACGGCGACGACGTCTATTTCGATACAGATACCGGATATTTTCTCGTGCTTTCCACCGACGGCTATATCCGCACCTTCTTCATCCCCGATAAAGGCATAGCCTATTACAACAAGCAGTAGCCCCCTGCCAAAAGAATAAATAATAAAGAAGAAAGAATAGAGAATAAACAAGGTGTCCGCTTTGCGGACGATCTAAATATCATCGCCGAAGGCGATACCTTCATTTTTATTTCTTATTTATTCTTTCTTCTTTTTTATTTTAGCGGGCGCTATTGCGCCTGCGCTTTTACGCTCCTGTGCAAACAAAATAATCCCGTTCATTTTTTGTTTGCAGTTCTTTTCTTGATTTAAGGAGCGAAGTGTGCTATAATTATAATGTATAACTATGTATATCCAAACCAAAGAAAGGCGGTGACGGAAATGAACAGCGTAAATATGGCGCATATCGCCCTCCATGTGTCTGCCCTGCTGGTAAGCATAACCAGTATAGTGTTCACACTTATCCAGCAGCGTACAGATAAGATACAGAATAAAATATATATAGTCCTTATCAGCATCGTCGGCTTCAATTCCGTCACGCAGATAATAAACTCCGCAATGCAGCCGCTCGTACACTCCTCAGACGGCGCATATCTCGTCGTCCGTGTCTGCGACTACCTCTATTTCACGTTCCATGCAGCGCTGTGTCCGATGTTTCTTGTGTATGTCTATTCCGTCTGCGGGATAGGTAAGTTCTCCGACCTTAAGCGCCGGCTCAGCTACAGCCTGCTGTTTATCGTCTCCGAGCTGCTGATATTGCTCAACCCCCTCCTGCACTGGGTCTATCGCTACGAGGATCGTGCCTTTACCCGCAGCTGGGGCGAGTCGCTCATCTATATCGCCGCAGTGTTCTACCTCGGCGTGTCACTGTTCCGGCTGCTGTTCTCATGGAACGCCCTGACCGCCAAGCGCCGCCTTGCACTGATCTATTTCTTCGTCATAGTCATAGCCGGAGTCGTCCTTCAGCTCGTGAATATGGATCTCAAATGCGAGCTTTTCACTGAAGCCCTCGCGCTGCTCGGCGTTATGACCTCTATCGAAAGCGAGGACGACCGCATCGACATCGACACCGGCATCTATAACCGCAAGGCGCTCCAGACAGACCTGACATCCTATATCCTCAATAAGCGCCCCGTAGGCGTCATCTGCGTCAAGATCACTAATCTCGAGCTGTTCGAGCGTACCGCTAATTTCGAGAACCCCGATATCCTGCCCACCGTAGTGGCTGCCTTTTTGAGAACTCTCGTCCCCCGCTACTGCATCTATAATACCAACCCCGGTACCTTTATCCTTACCGAGACCGACGGCGAACCCGCCCGCAGTATGAAAATAGCCGAGATAATCAGCCGCCGCTTCGACCATACCTGGCATTTCGGAGAAAACGAGCTGCTGCTCAATGCAGTGGTCATGACCTCCTCCGCTCCCGAGCGCATAAAATCCGCAAACGATGCCTTCTATATGGCCGACAGCCCCGTTCCCGCAAATCTCGATAAGAAGATACTCACCGGCCGCGACCTCGATTACCTTATGCGCCGGGCAGCTGTCGAAAACGCCCTCGCCCGCGGCTTCGAGGAGGGCGGCTTTGAGGTCTATTATCAGCCCACCTATTCCCTCACCGACCGTAAGCTCCACGGTGCCGAGGCGCTGATAAGGCTCCACGACAGCCTCCTCGGCAATATCTTCCCCGACGAGTTCATTCCCATAGCCGAGCAGAACGGACTTATCGACGATATCGACGACTTCGTGCTGCGTGAGGTCTGTTCCTTTATAAAAAGCGGAGTCCCCGCCTCTCTCGGCATTGAGAGCATCAACGTCAACCTCTCTGTCATCGAATGTATGCAGCCCGGCTTCGTCAAGCATATCAACGATATCACCGAGGAGTACGATATCGACAAGAATATGATAAACTTCGAGATCACCGAGTCTATCGCCGCCAGCAATTACGAGGTGCTCAGCAAGGTGGTAAAGGCGCTCAAGGACGACGGCTTCCACTTCTCCATGGACGACTACGGCACCGGCTATTCCAATATGCGCGCGATCTTCATGCTCGACTTCGATGTGGTCAAGATCGACAAGAGCATACTCTGGAGCGCCGAGGAGAGCGAGCTTGGCAGGATAATCCTCGAAAGCTCCGTCCATATGATAAAGCAGATGCACCGGAAAATATTGGTCGAGGGCGTCGAGACCGAAAATCAGATTGAGCTTCTCAAGGCTCTCGCCGTGGATTATCTCCAGGGCTACTTCTTCTCAAAGCCCGTCCCCAAAGCGGATTTCATCATCATCGCAAAAGCAGGACGAAAATAATGTACAGTTGATAGTTGATAGCTGATAATTAAGGTGCCGCCTGTCAGCGGCGGACTCCTTTCATTGTCAGCTGTCAGCTATCAACTGTCAGCTATATCAAGACTGTCAACCAATTTACAGGAGGCCGCTAATGATAAATAATGACTCTTCAAATGTATTGTGGTATAACTCCCCCGCCGAGGACTGGAACGATGCCCTCGCACTCGGCAACGGCCGCATCGGCGCTATGGTGTTCGGCCAGCCCCTCTGTGAGCGCATCTGCCTCAACGAGGACTCTCTTTGGTCGGGCGGTCCGAGAAAGCGCAATAACCCCTCCGCCCTTGAACACCTCGAGCAGGTGCGCGACCTGCTCGCCGAGGAGCGCATCCCCGAGGCCGAGGCTATAGTCAACGATGCCTTCTGCGGCACCCCCGTGAACCAGCGGCATTATATGCCCCTCTGCGACCTGAATATCATCCATTTCAAGGACAGCACCTGCGATTATAAGACCCGCTCCCTCGACCTGCGCACCGCCGTCAGCCGGACGCAGTTCGCTATCGGCGGCGTCACCTTCACCCGCGAGGCCTTTGTCTCCGAGCCGGATCAAGTCATGGTGATACGCCTCTCTGCCAGCCAGAAGGGTATGATAAACGTCCGTATGAAACTCGACGGCCGCGATGACTACTTCGACGACAATACCCCCTCCGGCGACTGCATTCCCTTTTACGGCGCCGAGGGCGGTGCCGACGGCATCAGCTTCGCTGCATTGCTCAAGGCCGTCCCCGAGGGCGGCAGCCTCCGCACCTACGGCAGCTTCCTTGAATGCACCGGAGCCGATGCCCTGACGGTCATCATCGCCGCACAGACCTCCTTCCGCTGCTCCAATCCCCGGGACAGAGTGCGCTTCGATGCCGAAACAGCCGCCGCCAAAAGCTATGACGAGCTGCTTTCAGCCCATGTAAAGGACTATCAGAGCTATTATAACAGATGCAGCATCTCCCTCCCCGACGACAGCGAGGGAGCATCCTCCCTGCCTACAGACCAGCGCCTTGCAAGGGTGCGCGAGGGCGGCAGTGACAGCAGGCTTACCGAGCTTTATTTCAACTTCGGCCGCTATCTGCTTATCGCCGCCAGCCGCGAGGGTACTCTCCCCACCAACCTCCAGGGAATATGGAACAAGGATATGTGGCCTGCATGGGGCTGCAAGTTCACCATAAATATCAATACCGAAATGAATTACTGGGGTGCCGAGCTATGCGGACTGCCGGAGCTTCATACCCCCCTCTTCGACCATATCGAGCGTATGCGCGAAAACGGCCGCGAGACCGCCCGGCTGATGTATAACTGCAAGGGCTTCTGCTGCCACCATAATACGGACATTTGGGGCGACACCGCCCCCCAGGATCTGTGGATGCCCGCTACCCAGTGGCCAATGGGCGCCGCATGGCTCTGTCTGCACCTGTGGGAGCATTATAAATTCACTCAGGATAAGCAGTTCCTCTCCGAAAAGTTCGACACCCTCTGCGAGGCCGCCCGCTTCTTCGTGGATTTCCTCATCGAGAACAGCAAGGGTCGCCTCGTCACCAGCCCCTCAGTCTCCCCGGAGAACAGCTATCTGACCGCCTCCGGCACCAAGGGCGCCCTATGTCAAGGCCCCTCTATGGACAGTCAGATAATCCACGAGCTTTTCACCGCCGTTATCGAGGCCAGCGATATCCTCGGCGGCAGAGAGGAGGAATATGCCGGCCTCCTGCGCTCGCTGCGCTCAAAGTTGCCGAAGCCCGAGATCGGCAAGTACGGTCAGATCAAGGAGTGGGCCGAGGACTATGACGAGGTCGAACCGGGACACCGCCATATCTCCCAGCTCTTTGCCCTCTATCCCGCGGATATGATAACCCTCCGCGGCACCCCCGAGCTGGCAGCCGCAGCCAAAGCCACCCTCGAAAGACGTCTTTCCCACGGCGGCGGACATACCGGCTGGTCAAGAGCATGGATAATCAACCACTGGGCAAGGCTCCATGACGGCGAAAAGGTCAGTGAGAATATCCGCGCATTGCTTTCGCATTCGACCAGCTCAAACCTCTTCGATATGCACCCCCCCTTCCAGATCGACGGCAACTTCGGCGGCTCGGCAGGTATAGCCGAGGCTCTGCTCCAATCGCAGGGCGGGGTCATCGACCTGCTTGCAGCCCTCCCCCCCGAATGGTCAGAGGGCAGCTTTACCGGCCTTAGAGCAAGGGGCGGCTTTGCAGTGTCAGCTAAATGGAGCGCCGGACACCTCGAAAGCGTCTCCCTCACCTCCCTCGCCGGAAAGCCCTGCCGCATAGTCTGCGGTAAAAATACCCGGATAACCTGCGGAGCTTCCAAGGTCAGCTTCACCTACGAGAACGGCGCCGCCTCCTTCGAGACCGAGGCCGGCAGCGTTTATAAGCTTGATCTCAGCTTCTATAAGCACCTTGCCGGGGAATACAGCGGCATACTCGACCGCAGCTGAACACCCTAAGCCTAAATCAAAGAAAGGTCATTCTATGAAACATACAAAACTCACCGCCCTCGCTGCAGCAGCTCTGCTGCTGGCAGGCTGCGGACAAAGCATAGGCGAAAACAATTCCATAGCCGAAATAAAGACCACCGCCGGAGATACCTCGGCTGCCGAGGTGACCACCACTGCCTCCGCCGCAGGTGACGAAAGCGCTGCCGAGACCCCTCCGGCAGAAACGGAAAAGAAGATAACCCCCGCAAAGCTGCCGTATAAGGACTATTCCGAAACCGCCGAGGCCGAGGCGCTCAAGGATCTCCCCGAGGGTGTCAGCTCCGCCAAAAAGCGCAAGGGCTACTCCGGCAAGGGCTACCTCACCGGCCTTGACTCAAAGCACAGCATATCCTTTGAGTTCGACCTCCCCGAAAGCCAGTATTACAATATCTCCTTTACCGTCGCCGCCGATAAGGCCAGCCGCTGCTCGCTCACTTTCGGCACCTCCCCCGCAGGTGAATTTTCAGTCGCAAAGGACGGCAAGTTCGCCCTCGTCACGCTGAAAAACATCTATATAGAAAAAGGAAAGACCTCGTTCACCCTCGACACCTCAAAGGGTGCAGTCGATCTCGACAGCATCACCGTCGCCTCAAGCACCGACGTCCGCGACCTCAAGCTGGCAATAGACAAGCCCTCCCTTTCCAACAAAAATGCCGATTACAGCGCCCGCGCCCTCTACGGCTATATCTGCGAAAGCTACGGCAAGACCGTCCTCACCGGCCAGCACGATACCGTCGGCACTATGACCGAGACCCGCAGCATAACCGAGATGACCGGCCGCAGCCCCGCTGTCCGCTTCGGCGACCTTATGCCCTTTACGCAGGATATGATAATCGGCGAGAACGAGCTTGAATATGCCGAAAAATGGGCGGAGGAGGGCGGCATCATCGGCTATATGTGGCACTGGCTCGCCCCCGGCGAAACAAGCTGCTATGCCGACGATACCGACTTCGACCTCTCCAAGGCCGTCACCGAGGAGAAGATCTACGACCTCTCCCTCGCCGACCTCAAAAAGCTCCAAAAAGAAAAGAAGATCTCCGCCCAGTGCCTTTCCCTTATCGAGGATATCGACAAGGTCTCCGCTAAGCTGGCAGAGCTGCGGGATAAGGACATCGCCGTCATTTGGCGCCCCCTCCACGAGGCCTCCAACGGCTATTTCTGGTGGGGCAAAGACAAGGCCTCCTACCTTTGGCTTTGGAAGCTGCTCTATCAGCGCCAGACCTCCTACCATAAGCTGAATAATCTGATATGGGTTTGGTCGGCGCAGGACGCTGACTGGTATGTGGGCGACAAGCTCTGCGATATAGTCTCCGCCGATATCTACGACCAGGGCAATACCTACGGACAAGTGGAAAAGCTCCTCTTCATGCAGGAGATCACCCCCAATAAGCCTATCGCAATTGCCGAGTGCGGGACTACCCCCTCTATCCAGTCCATAGCCGACCTCCACGCTGTGTGGAGCTATATCGGCCAGTGGGGCGGCAGCTATCTTCTGAACGAGGATATCACCCTCAACGAGGAGTATAACACCCTTGAATCCCTCGTGAAATTCTATTCCAACGACCTGACCGTTACCCGTGACGAGCTGCCCGACCTCAAGGCCTTGGCCGCCGAGCTTAAAAAGGCCGACGAGGAAAAGAAGCCCGCCGTCACCACCGCCGTTACGAAAACATCCTCCGAAAAAGAGACCTCCGATACCAAAAAGACCACCGCAAAGACCACAGACACGAAAACGACCACTGCGAAAACCACAGCCAAGACTACGGCAAAAACCACCGAAAAGAGTTCCGCCACAACCAAAAAGTCGTGAATAATTGCCATAAATAAGCCGGATGTTTGGTTAAACGATTTAATTTTATTGGCAATATTATCCTAATCGGCCCCCGGTTTTTGTGAGAATATACAAAAAAGAAAAAAACACGAAAAAACTATTGACATTTCGTGTAAACGGGAGTATAATACAATTACAGCAAGGGCAAAGGGCTCTGCTGAAAAAGAATTATTTTTATGGAGGGATTTCCTATGAAAAAGGCACAGAAGGGCTTTACACTGGTAGAGCTTATCGTAGTTATTGCCATTATCGGCATTCTGGCAGCCATCCTCGTTCCTTCGATGATGGGCTACGTTAAGAAGTCCAAGCTGAAGTCCGCAAACTCGAATGCGAAGCTCGTATTCACAACCGTTTCCGGCGCTTGCGCTGATCTGACTTCCGATGGTAAGATGACTCAGATCACACAAGGTACTATTGGACCGATCGCTGTTCCTGGAACCAATGATAGTGACGCTCTGAAGAAGGCTGTTGGTATTGCAATGTCCGATAACGGTTCCGCTTCCGGCGCTGTTGCTTGGAATGTTGGTACAGACTACAAGGTTAAGTGGGCTCAGTGGGCTGACAGCACTTCTAATGGTACTTCCGGTCAGCTTGTTGGTCAGTATCCTAACCCCGAGACTGATCCCGACAAGATGCACAACATCGGTACATCTTACACACCTGGAACCTAATTAGGGAACAATTTAAACACAAAAGAACCTGCCTCGGCAGGTTCTTTTTTTGCCCCTTTGCGCCCCCGCCCTGCCCCGCCGCAGGGCGGAGGCTTTTTGCTGCTTGCCGTCCTTTTAAAATAATTTGCAAAGAAAATTATATAAACTCCTTGACAAATTATATAAACGTGCTATAATGTTATATAGAGAAAGAACAAAAGAAACGAAACAACAAACCGGAGGCAGCATTATGGCATTGCAGAAGCAGACAAAAGAACGCCTGTGGGTCATCGTGGCAGGGGCGCACGCCGCCCTCCTCGCCGTCCTGCTCACAGCAAAGACCTTTATCACGATTTAGAAACGGGTGAGAAAATGAAAAAAAGCGTTTACAGCATCGTCCTCGCCGATGACGTCGTCAGCGCGATCGACGATATGGCATACTCCCTCGGCACCAGCCGCAGCAATCTGATAAATCAGATACTTGCCGAGCGCGTTTCGATGATGACGCCCGAAATGCGGATCCGCGATATATTCGAGCGGATCGGGCGGCTGATGACCGGCCCGGTGAACGTAGCGCAGAGCGGCGGCTCGGTCATCATGCTGAAAAGCCCGCTGAAATACAAATACCGCCCGACGGTGAACTACTCAGTCGAGCTGCCCCGCAGCTTTGAGGGAACGGTGGGAAGATTAAAGATCTCGCTGCGAACGCAGAGCGGCAGCTTGATCGGCATGATCGGCGGATTTTTCGCGGTATGGATAGGCATTGAGGGGAAATATCTGCGCCGGCTTTTCCCGAACGGCAGCCCGTGGACGGGCGAGGGCGCGGCCTTCACGAGGGAGTTTATCCGCCCGGGCGGTTCAGTCTTATCCGACGAGCAGCTTGCGGAGGCTATCGGCGGGTATGTAAACCTGCTTGACAGCTGCCTGCGATTATACTTTGAAGATCAGACCTCAGCCGACCGCATCGAGGAACGCTACAAGCAATATCTGACAGCAGGGGTACTGATAATATAAATATGAAGCTGTAACCCCAACCGCGAAGCGGCAGGGGCGTGCCCCTGCACCCAACTCCGCCGAGCCAAAGCGAGTGCAGGAAACGAAAAAGATGCCGGCGGAACTGATGAAGCTGTAACCCCAACCGCGAAGCGCATTAAAAAGCGCGCGGTCAAGCCTCGCGCCAGAGGCTTG
>JAFSSS010000001.1 GCA_017450925.1 Ruminococcus sp.
CTTCACCAAGTTTTTGGTTGACAAGGAGGGCAATGTGGTACGCCGCTATGCTCCCACCGACGAGCCTGTGAAGATCTCCAAGGATATCGTGGCTCTGATGAAGGGCGAAAAGCTGGATTAACTGTACAATATTTAAGACACATTATCGAAAGGAGATATTAAAATGAACGTAATGGAAATAACATCCGAGAATTTTGAGGCAGAGGTGCTTAACAGCGAAAAGACCGTCATCGCGGATTTCTATGCAGACTGGTGCGGCCCCTGCCGCATGATGCGTCCAGCGCTGGATCAGATCGCAGCCGAGCGCGACGATGTCAAGGTCGTTGCGATCAATGTGGATGACGAGGACGAGCTTGCCGCAAACTACGGCATATCCTCTATCCCCTGCGTGATCGCATTCAAGAACGGCAAGGAGTCTGACAGAAGTGTCGGACTTGTTCCGAGGGATGCTATCGAGCGTATGATCTGAATTGTTGACAAAAGTATTTATCTGTGTTATAATCTGAATATCAGAAAACAGTTACGGGCGCTTTGCCCGTATTGTTTTATACACGGGTGAGTACGCTGAAAAAGGAGTGAAAGCAATGTATGATATTATCATAATCGGAGCCGGCCCCGCCGGAATGACGGCGGCTATATACGCAAGGCGCGCAGAGAAAAACGTGCTGGTGCTGGAGGCCAAAAGCTACGGCGGACAGATCGTCTCGACGCCGGAGATAGAGAATTATCCCGCCGCACCCCATATTTCCGGCTTTGATTTTGCCACGAAGGTATATGAACAGGCCGTCGCTCTCGGCGCGGAGTTCAAGTTTGAAAAGGTAACAGGCATAACCGACGGCGCTGTTAAGACCGTCACCACCTCAAAGGGATCCTACGAGGGACGCACTGTCATTATCGCCACAGGCTCTGAATGCAGACGTCTCGGACTTCCCGAGGAGGGCAAGCTGGTGGGACGCGGCATAAGCTACTGCGCCACCTGTGACGGCGGGTTCTTCCGCAAAAAGACCGTTGCCGTAGTGGGCGGCGGCAATACTGCGCTGGAGGATGCTCTTTATCTTTCGGGACTGGCGCAGACGGTATATGTCATCCACCGCAGAGATGCCTTCCGCGGCGACAGCTCCACCTCCGCCAAGCTAAGTGCCAAGGAGAATGTCAAGCTTGTGCTTAACAGCCGCGTCACCGGGCTGGAGCATGGAGATAAGCTCACCGGGATAGAGGTCACCGACAACAGCGGAGCGGTCAGTCATCTTGATGTGGACGGGCTGTTCATCGCTGTGGGGCGCACTCCCGAAAACGAGCCCTTTGCAGGTGTCATCGAGCTGGACGACGCAGGCTATATCAAGGCCTCGGAGAACTGCCGTACCAGCGCGGCGGGCATATTCGTCGCCGGTGACAACCGCACAAAGGAGGTACGCCAGCTTGTGACTGCTGCATCAGACGGTGCAGTTGCCGCAGGCGAGGCGATAAAATACCTCGAGGACAACTGACAGCATAGTATTGAGGGCAGGCCGGGCGGTGCGCCGCACAGCATGAACGCCGCACCGCCTGTCTGTTTTCCGCCGATGATCTGCAGGGCGGACAGCACGGGGGACATCCCCGATAGAAACAGGTGTTAAAGTGAGACAGTTTACAGTTACGGGAATGACCTGCGCGGCTTGCCAAGCGAGAGTCGAAAAAGCCGTGAACGGCGTGGAGGGCGTGACCTCCTGCGCGGTCAGCCTGCTGACAAATTCAATGGGCGTTGAGGGAAACGCCCCCGACAGTGAAATAATCAAAGCCGTCACAGATGCGGGCTACGGTGCAGCCGTCAAGGGTGCAGCTCCTGCCGATGACCCTCTTGAGGACAGAGAGACTCCCCGCCTTAAACGGCGGCTTTTTGCGTCCTTGGGATTTTTGCTGGTGCTGATGTATTTCTCTATGGGACACAATATGCTCGGCGCTCCCCTGCCGGAGTTTATGGACGGCAACTGCGTGGCTGTCGGCCTTGTACAGCTGCTGCTGGCAGGGATAGTTCTGGTGATAAATCAGCGGTTCTTCATCAGCGGGACGAAAGCGGTAATATATCGCTCCCCCAATATGGACACCCTTGTGGCGCTGGGCTCGGGAGTGTCCTTTCTGTGGAGTACCGTTACCCTCTTCCGCATGACCTCTGCGCCGAAGGAAGAGGCAATGGAGCTTATGATGAACTCCCTGTGGTTCGAGTCCTCGGCAATGATACTGACCCTTATTACAGTAGGTAAGCTTCTTGAGGCACGTTCAAAGGGCAGGACAGCCGATGCGCTGAAAAGTCTGATGAAGCTCACTCCCCAAACGGCAAATGTCATCCGCGAGGGGAAGGAGGTCACCGTCCCGGTGGAGGAGGTCAGCAAGGGAGACCTTTTCACTGTCCGACCCGGCGAGAGCATCCCGGTGGACGGGATCATCACCGAGGGCAGCAGCGCGGTCAACGAATCGGCGCTGACGGGCGAGAGCATCCCCGTGGAAAAATCAGCGGGAGACACTGTCTCCGCAGGAACGGTCAACACCTCCGGCCTGCTTAGATGCGAAGCCTCCCGGGTGGGCGAGGATACTACCCTTTCACAGATAATCAAGCTGGTCAGCGATGCGGCAGCCACCAAAGCGCCGATAGCCAAGCTGGTGGACAGGGTCTCCGGCATTTTCGTTCCGGCGGTGATAGCGATAGCGGTGATCGTAACGCTGATCTGGCTGATAGCGGGGCAGGAGATAGGCTATGCGCTGGCAAGGGGGATATCCGTCCTTGTCATAAGCTGTCCCTGCGCTCTCGGACTGGCTACACCCGTAGCGATCATGGTCGGAAGCGGCATCGGTGCGCGCAACGGCATCCTGTTCAAGACCGCTCTATCGCTTGAACAGGCGGGACGAGTGCAGATAGTCGCACTGGACAAAACAGGAACGATAACCAAGGGCGAACCCCGCGTGACCGAGGTCTGCCCCGCCGAGGGCGTATCGGAGAGGGAGCTTGTTTCAGCCGCCTGCTCACTTGAGACCGGCAGCGAGCATCCCCTTGCAAAGGCGGTCACGGCCTATGCCGCCGAAAAGGGCATCGAACCGCGGGAGGTCAGCGGTCTGAAGGTCTATGCCGGCAGCGGTCTAAGCGGAACGCTTGAGGGCAAAATGCTGTACGGCGGAAGCCTTGACCTTATCAGCCAAAAATGCACCGTCCCGGAGAGTATGCGCCGCAGGGCGGAGGAGCTTTCCGAAAAATGCAATACACTGCTCTGCTTTGCCTGTGACGGCAGGATGCTGGGCATCATCGCTGCAGCAGACGTGATCCGCGAGGACAGCGCCGAGGCTATCTCAATGCTCCGAAACATGGGCATCAGAACAGTAATGATAACCGGCGACAACCGCCGCACTGCCGAGGCTATCGGCCGCCAGGCGGGAGTGGATGCAGTAGCTGCCGAGGTGCTGCCCGACGGCAAGGAGGCCGTTATCCGTGAGCTTTCGGAGCAGGGCTCAACCGCAATGATCGGCGACGGCATCAACGATGCGCCGGCCCTCACCCGGGCAGACGTAGGCATCGCCGTGGGTGCGGGAACGGATGTGGCAATAGATGCCGCAGACATCGTGCTGGTGAAAAGCAGCCTTACCGATGCTGCCGCCGCAATACGCCTTAGCCGCGCCGTGATCCGCAATATCAAGCAGAACCTGTTCTGGGCGTTCATCTACAATCTGATAGGCATCCCACTGGCAGCGGGGGCATTCATCAAGCTGTTCGGCCTTGAACTTGACCCAATGTTCGGCGCGGCGGCTATGAGCCTTTCGAGCTTTACCGTAGTCACCAATGCACTGCGGCTGAATCTTATGAAGCTTTACTCCCCTGCCCATGACAAGCCGAGAAAAAATTCACTTAGTGAAATAAAAATAACTCAAATCAAAAAGGAGGATAATCACATGAAGAAAACCGTTAAGATCGAGGGCATGATGTGCAAGCACTGTGTGGCACACGTCACCAAGGCGCTGGAGGCTATCGAGGGCGTTACCCCGGAGGTCTCTCTTGAGGACAAGGCCGCCTACTGCACACTTGACCGCGAGGTATCCGACGAGGTGCTGACCAAGGCCGTGACCGACGCCGGATACGAGGTCGTTTCTATCAATTGACAGTTGATAATGAAGGAATGCGCCGCAGGCGCACAAATGCCCATTCGGGCGCTGCAGCGAGAACAGAATTACAACGTTACCGTTCTCCTCGATCTACGGCGCCCGAATGGGCATAATTGCGCCCTGCGGGCGCTCCTTTCATTATCAACTGTCATTTATAAGCTAAGCAGCTGTCAGTTGTTTTTTTGCCTCCGTCTTAAGGCAAGGGCTCCGCCGGCTGCTGCAAGAGCTGCTGTGCCGCCGGAGATACCGAGTATCAGCGGCAGAGAGCTGCTCTTCTCTGACTTTTCGGACGCGGATGCAGCCGCCGGAGCTGCGGCAGGCTTTTCCTTTGAAAGCACCAGCATGGACACCGTCCGCGGCTGCATTTCAAGGGTCACACGGCTGCCCTCAAGCCTTACGGCGGGGCTTGAGTCGGTCATGTCAAAGACCTGCGCCGCCATGCTGTTGATGCCGTAAAGATGCGCGTTCTTGTATTCTCCGCCGAGGTCGATGCTGGCGGTGGTGCTTTCGCTGAAGGCCTTGTTCGTTACCACAAGAGTTATCTCGTCCTCGCTGTCGCCTCTTATCGCGGCGTAGGCCGTTGAGGTCTCGATGTCATCCGACTCACAGGAAACAAGGGTGTCGCCGAAGCCGCTGCCCTTGCCGTCATAGTTGGTGTAGAGGTTTATTGCCGTCATCTGATACTGCGGGTCGCCCATAGCGAAAAGGTTCGCTGCATAGACACCGTACTTGGCAAAGATGCCCAGTGTATCTGCCTCCATGATCGCACCGCATACGTCATATGCTCCTTGGAAATCGTACTCGGTTATTGCAAGCTTGGTGCCGGGATAGTAGGTGTCGATCGAGCTTTTCAGCGCCGGGAGTATCGGCAGAAACTCGGCGCCGGTATCGGTTATCCAGCTGTCCTCCCTGTAGGTGTCGTCCCAGAAGCTGCGAGTGGAATCCAGCTTTTTCTTGACGCAGTCCGGGTCGGTGAAATGCAGACAGTAGCGCTCGCCGCAGGCACCCTTGGCCTCGGTGTAGAAATGCACGTCCAGCACATCCAGCAGCCGCTGACCGTTTTCCTCCTCTGCCTTTTTCATTTCGTCCAGATAGTAGTCGATGAACCACCTATAGCCGGGGTCCTGCTTTTTCACCTTGCTCCAGTCGGGAGCGCCGGCGAAGTTCGTGAATGCACCGTAGCCGAAAAGCGCGGGGCCGAATATCTCCGCTCCCGGGTCGATAGCCTTCACCGCCTTTGACATGGTGACGGACTTCTCCACTATCTCCTCGCAGGTGGTCTTTTTCGGATGCACAAGAGAATGGGTGCTGCTCCAGAGGCTGGGCTCGTTGTCGAGAGAATAGCCTTTGATGCCGCCGTGCTGTGAGTCGCCAAGGGTGTTCACAAGGTAGTTGACAAACTCGTCCATATATACAGTACCGTCATTCAAGTCGGGTGACAGGGTGAACTCCGAGCCCTTGACAAGCTCAACCTTGTTCCAGCGGTCAGAGGGGGCTTTCTGCTCCTTGGTCACCTGCCCGTCCATATCTGCCGAAACATACCCTGCAAGCTGCAGGGTCATCAGCGGGTAAGCGCCCTTTTCGGCGCAGACCTCGTTCAGCTTCAGCGCCGCACAGCCGGGCTTTTCCTTCATTTCAGCAGTGACGTTCTGTGTAAGATAGCCGTCTGAAACGTTTTTCCAGTCCGACCCCGCGTTGGATGCATTTGTCTCCCAGTTGTAGGCAGAAAGACGGTTGCCTCCCGTGCGGACGGCCTTGCAGGCAACGTCCTTTTCCATAAGCTCCGCATTCACGCCGTATATCAGCGGAGAGACCGCAGTGCGCTCCTTTGAGGTGTCGATCTTTATATTCACAGTCCGGCCGGAGGCCTCGCCGCTGGCGGTAAGGCCGCAGCCGAACACCGTTATCACAGCCGCAGCAAGAGCGGTTATTCTTTTTATTTTCATGTATGCTACCCCTTATTTCAAATTGATGAACGCCGCTGAACAGCCCGCGATCACGCATTGCCTTCCGTCTGCTTCAGCGCCGTTTCCGAGGCTGTAGATGATCTCTCCAAGCTCTCCGTCAACCGTTAATGCACAAGGCTTATCGGTGGGATTGACCGCGATAAATATACGCTCGCCGCCAAGACTGCGGATGTATGCCAGCGGCTTTCCGGGAGCGCCGTCGCTGACAAACACGATCTCCCCAAGGCTTTGAAGCGCCCTGTGTGCCTGACGGACGGCGATAAGCCTTTTCACCTCACTGTATAGCGAGGCTTCATCCTGCAGCTGTGCTTCGGCAGTGGGTCTGCCGGGGGAGGGGTCAAGCGGGATGTAAAGCTTATCAGCGGGAGCATCGGAAAAGCCCGCATTGGCAGAGCCGTCCCACTGCATTGGTGAGCGTGAGCCAGTCCTGCCGTAGCCGCCCTCCTTGGAGGTCAGACCCTCAACATAGTTCATGCCGATCTCGTCACCGTAGTAGATATAGGGCGCTCCCGGCATTGAGAGCAGGAACGCAAAGGCAAGCCTTCGGCGCTCGCCCTTTATGTGCCGGGCAAGCCTGTCCATATCGTGATTCCCGGAGGGGATGCAGATCAGCCCGCGGCGGCCGGAGCGTTCATAGCTGTCCATATATTTGGACACAAAAGCAGAGGCATCGCCCTCTCCCATAAAAAACGGATGCTCGCTGCGGAACAGATCGTTATAGTGCGAGGGGCCGAAATGCAGCAGGAAGTCCATGTGAAAGCCTCCCGCAAGGCTCTGACTGGGCTCGCCCCACTCCGATACCATTGCCGCGCCGGGGTATTCCTCGTCAAGGAAAGCACGGACATCCTGCCAAAGAGCGATCGTGCCCTTGCAGTCCTCGTCATTTTTGACGAGCGAGCCGGCCATATCCACCCGGAAGCCGTCACAGCCCCGTGAAAGCCAGAACCGCATTACGTCCTTCATCGCCTCACGGGTCGCCAGCGCTCCCGGAGAGTCCATAGGCTGCTGCCAAGGGCGCTGCGGCTTATAGAAGCCGTAATTCAGCGCCGGCTGATGCGTGAAGAAATTCACGAGGCAGCTGCCGTCCCGGTCGGAGATGCCCCGAAGCGAGCCGTAGCCGGCTGGCTCCTCCCAGATGCTGTCCGTCCAGATGTAGCGGTCAGTGAACTCGTTCCTTTCAGCCTTCATGCTCTCCTTGAACCAGGGATGCTCCCAGGAGGTATGTCCCGGAACGAGGTCAAGCAGGACGTGCATCCCCAGTTTGTGAGCCTCGTCAAACAGCCGGACGAGATCATCGTTAGTTCCGTAGCGTTGAGCGACCCTGCAGTAATCGGAGACATCATAGCCCGCATCCCCGAATGGCGACTCAAAGCAGGGGTTCAGCCAAAGCGCCGTACACCCAAGCTCTTTTATATAAGAAAGCTTCTCCGTGATGCCGCTGATGTTCCCGATGCCGTCGCCGTCAGTGTCCTTGAAGGATTGAGGGTAGATCTCGTAAAATACTGCATTATCCAGCCAGCCGGGGCGTTTTGACATATTTACCACCTCGATGATTTTTTCTGTCCCAATTCGGATGTGCATTGAAAGCACCGCGCATCAGAATTGAGATGCTTTTATTATACCACATATCTTCCCGTATTTCAACCGTATAGCAGACAAAAAGCACCGGCTCCGCGGGGTGATTCGCAAAGCCGGTGCTTTTATATTCAGAACTTTCGGAAAAAGCTTGTTATTACCGGATCATGTAGTTGGATCCTGCGATCCTCTTACCTATCGTTATCTGTGTCTTGCTGTCCTTCTGTGATCTTATTATACCCCGCCGGGACGAAAGATGCAATAGACAATTATAACGAAAAATGTAGTATAAGCTGCACGGAAGCATCCGTGTGTAGTTTATACTGCATTTAAGGGTCAAATTGTAGGGCGGGCATCGGTCACGGTAAACACGAACTGTTCATCAGCCAGCACAAAGCTGCTCCCGAGGTGCATCGGCCGCATATCGGAACAGCCGACAGGCTCTCCGTTGAGCATCACAGTTCCCAACGAGGTCAGACACTGCAGGAAATACTGTCCGTTCTTGAAAACCACCATTGCATGACGGTCGGCAAGAGCGCTGCTCGGGATACAACAGCTGCATCCGGAAGAGCTGCCGATAACATAGCGCTCGGAGTCAATTATGTAGATACTCCCCCTAAGGGTATTCATAAGGGCTGGGTACTGCTGTCCGTGTGAGGACTGCTGCACCTTGACCGTAAGGCTGCTGCCGCAGTGACTGCACACTGCCGCACCGCTTTCCTCCAGCTCTCCGCACATGGGGCACATTACCTGCGGCTTTTTGGGGGTGCTTTTTCTGACGGCAGCTACAGCGCTGAAGGGGTCATAGGCTATCCCCTTTTCCTCGCGGACGACAGGCTGATTCTGTTCATCGGCCGCACGCTCCGGCAAGGGCTCCGCTCCGTATCTCAGCTCCTTGATGAACCTTTCAAATTCGTTCAGCGAGAAAAGCCCGCTGCTGAAATGCTCCTTATAGCTGCTGACGAAGAAATGATCGTCCTCACGGGCAAGCTGCAGGTCGTTTATAAGCTCCTTGAAAAAAGCTCCGGCCGGGAGAGAGAGCATATTATTCACCACCGGCCAGTAGATCACTGTAAGCCTTGAGGTGGTGGGACTGATAAAAACACTTTCCTCGGTCAGATACAGATTGCCTGTATTCAGCATACGTTCACCGCAGTATTTTATAACACCGATAAGCCCTTCCACGATGTTCAGAAAGACCTTTTTCGACATCACATCGCTGAAATACTCCTTAAGCGGAACTGCTCCCGAGATCTCACAGCTAAGCACGGTATCCCTGCCCCTGCTTTTTCTTTCAAGGGGCAGGATATCCTTGTATTCCGACCGTGAAAGCTCCCCGAACACCTTCTCGTTCACCTGCTCCGGATATACGAGCCTGTTTGATATGATGACCTTTCCGTTTTTGAATCTATATGATACCTTGCTCATTTTTCCCGTCTTTCTTTCACAGCAGTCCCTTTACTTGGCACAGCTGTTGGCTTCGTTGTAGGTGTCGATCATTGCGCTCCTATATATCTTAGCCGCATTTTCCAGAAAATCCGCATATGACTTCATTGAGCTTATATACGCCTTCAGCACCGATCTGCTGCTGTTCATGTCTGTGATGTGTTCAATGAATGCCTTTGCGTCCTCTCCCTGCCAGCACTGCATTAGCTCTGCAATGTCTATGTTCCTTGACCCCAACTGGCCTTCAACGTAAGAAACGTGATCTCTGATCTTTCGAGCTGTTTCCTCCAGCTCTTTAAAATTCACAGCTATAACAGCCATTGCCCACACTCCCTTCGCTCACTTAAAAGCATCTGCCAGACTGGTATTCGCCTTTTCAGTATAAACATAGCCGTTGCTTACGACGCTTTTCAGAAATCCCGATACATTCAAAAGCGATGTCTCCAGCGGGGTGCAGACATCGGTCTTCATCTGATCAAAGGCTGCTATCGCAGCCGTTGCCGCATTGCCGCTCCAGCTTAGGCGAAGCAAGTTGATGCTCGTCTGAACGCTCTGAAACGAGTTTTTTATATTGTTGTTCACTGTCTCGTACTTTGCAGCGAACAGCTCCAGCCTTGCGGTGTCGATCATAAGTCTATCGTTCTGCATTTCGCATGACCTCCTTTACCACCGTGACATGATCACAAGCCTTCCGCCTTCAAATCTGCCGTTCAGTATTCTGCGGCGGTCGCTTTTCAGCACATCAGCCGCATAGTGGATGCTTTGGCACATAAGTTGAGTGCCGATGCCTGTACCGCTTACCGTCACCTCTGCTGCCAGCTCGTCGAGCTCCCTTGCGATCTTTGAAAGTGCCAGAGCAGCGGACTGCTGCAATAAGGCCGCTGTTTTTTCATCCATTCTGTTCATCCCTCCTGCAGCAGACTCTCCACTTTTCTTTCTGCGGTTTCAAGTATATCTGCCATTTTTCTAAGACTTGACTCTATGTCGCTGACCAAATTGCCGTAGATGCCGGGCAGCTGATCCCATCTGTGACTGTTATAATCGATTTGGACAAGACTGTTATAATCGATTTTGACAAAGCTGTCGGTGATTCTTCTGACTTCCTGCAGCTGCCTGTTGATATAGGCTGCCCTGTCCGCAAACTCTCTTAGCTTGCCGGTATCAGCCCTGATCACGAAATTATCCTGCGCATACTTATAGCCGGCGTCCACGATACTTTTCCACCAGTTTGAAATATCCTCAAAAGCCTTGATGCAGATTGTTTTGAACGCTCTGACCATGTCACTTGACCATTTAAGGAAATCCTCAAGTCCCTTGGCTGCCAGCTCAATAAGCTCCTTGACCATGGTAAATGAATTCCATACGACCGGGATCGTAATAATTGCCGTAATAACGAGATCCACCGCTGTAAACGCTGTGAAGATGATCTCAGCGGGAGCTGTAAGGATCCCTTTTGCAATGCCCAAAGGCCCTTCGCCAAAGGTCTTGAGCCATGCCTCCGTTCCGCTCTCCCAAAAAGCCTCAACCTTGATCGCCTGTATCAATACAGTGGCTGTCAAGCCGCCTACCGCCTTCGGCATATTATCTATTTCCTTTGTAAGCTCGCTTGCAAACTTAGAAAAATCGTCCTGCTCGCCCTTGACAGTATGATCGCCGTCCAGCTTGACATAAGAGCAATCGTGTCGGGAAACAGAGCCGGGATTGCCCTTGACATCGGCAAAACCATAATCCACCCCCGGCAGATCCTGCAGCAGCGCACCCACAAAGCTCCACCTAATGTGCTTCATTTTGCTGCTCATTCTATCAATTTCCGCAGCGTGCTCTTTAAGGAACTCGTTCGAGAATCCGGGGCCGTCAAGGCTCACGGTCTGCTTCAGCTTGTTATCCAGCCCGTATTTTGAGGACACTATCGCTGAATACTCGGCAAGATTTCCGCCAAGCGAGTGACCTGTATAAGCCAGCTCGTCATAGCCTGCAAGCAGTCTGCGGGTCTTTGGATCACTGAAAAATCTATCTGCTTCCTTCTGCTGTTCGGTCTGCGTAGTGAGCAACAGTGCGATGTCGGCCATTCCCCAATCCTTGATCCTTGCAAATCTGTCACCAAAATCGTCAGAGCCGCGGAAAGCTACAGTTGCCTCTCCCGGGCTCGTTTCGATCACCGTGCAGCTGAAGCCGTTGCCGTTGGGGGGCTCGTTGCGGTTGTGTATCGCCGAGATCTTCCACTTCCGAAGATCGTCCGCTTCAAAGCCGAAGCCCTTGATCTTGTTATACACATCAAGATTATGCTTCTCGGTGGGTGTTCTGTCCTGCTCGCTTTTTTTGCTGATGCGTTCCATTTTATCCACCACATCGCCGAGGCTTAGCTTATCGCCCTTGCCCCTTGCCTTATTGCTATTGAGCATCCCCTCAAGATCCATGTATGCTATCTGGGAAAAAGCAAGCATCTCTTTTTCTGAATATGCCACGCCTGCTCACCCCCTCTGCTCCGCATCTTCTCGGAACGCTGTCCCGCTTTCATCTGCGTAAATATAAAAACGTGCTATATACCCCAGTGTCTTCATTTCCGCTTCTGTAACGGACAGACCAATTTTTACTGCATTTTCCGCCTCGGGATACACCTCGGGTGCAAAACAGTATCCGCATACTGCCAGCTCCTTGCCGAAGCGATTGTATATCTCTGCAAACACCTCTTTGAGCTTATCTCCGTCGGCGCTGCCGTCCTCTGTGACAAGATACACCGGCAGCGGCTCCTCACCGATCTTCTTCAGAGCCGCCGCAGCGTCCTCACACGGATAGGGTATATCCGCCTTTTCCGCCAGCCTTGTATCTATGCGGGCGCGGCACCTTATCCCGGCCGCCTCCAGTCCGGCGGATATCTCCCGCTCGAGCTGCAGGGTGACCGCTCTCAAGGGAAGCTCGTCATCCACGGCCTCGCTGCCGGGATATACATACGCTGCAAAGCGCAGCTCTTCATCCGTGTCGGGATAGACATAAAGCCGCATATGTCCTGTGCCGACAGCATCTCCCATAGAATAGATGCTGAAGCTGCCGCCGTATTTTTCGCTTAGCTTGTTTTCAGCCCTTTCGGCGATCATCCTATACATCTCAATGATCGGCACCGGTGTTTTTGCAGGTCTGTCCATTGTAAATCTCACCGCCTATAGATCTTTTTCTCCCGGTTCTTACTTGAATGCATCAGCAAGATTGATGTTCGTGGTCTCTGTATCTGTATAGCCCTTTGCAACGTTCTGTCTCAAGAACTTTACATACTGATCCAGAACATCCTTATAGGTCTGGAAATAGGTCTGCGCAAAACTGTTATAGGCCGATATGGTAGCCTGTGCTGCCTCTCCCTCCCAGATATCGTCGAGGTCATTGATAGTCTGCTTGCTGTGGTTGAGGGTATCCTCCAGCTTGCCGTTGAGCCTTTCGAGATCAGATGCGATCTGCTCTACTTCATCGGTGTTGATCTTAATGCTGTTTCCTGCCATGATATGCCGCTCCTCTCAATTTTTCAGTTTCTTGACTTCAGTGATATTGCTGTCCTGCTGGGCAACATAATTTGCTCTCTGCTTGTCAAGCGTCTGGCTTGCCAGCGAAAGCTTGTCAGCCATAGCCTTCAGCTCCTCTGTAAAGCCTGTGATCTGCTCTACAAAGGCCAGATTGTCAGCGCCCTCAAAGGCAGCGCCCATAGTGCTTGCCTTCTGCATCAGCTCGGTATAGATCTCGGTATATGCCTCCGAGTCTGACTGCAGCTCCTTTGACGCCCTTGACATTCCGTCAAACGATGAAACTGTGAAAACCTTTCCCATTTTCAAAAACTCCTTTCAGATCATATCAACATAAGGCGCGAGCCGTTTTTTATCCCAAGCTCGGCTGCCTCTCTGTTCACATTGAAGATTATGCCGCTCTCTGCATCGCAGAGGACCGCATCTGCCGTGGCCTTGTATTTCCCGCTGCTAAGCTCGCTTAGCAGTCCCGATACCAGCTTCAGCACCTCGCTCATGCGGATATCGAGCGGGATATACACATCATAGCTGCTGCCGGCGGCAGGCACACTGATCTCGACCAGTGCCTTGTTATCCATTAGGATCATCCTCCCTTTCGCTCTTCAGCAGCTTTATCAGCACCGCCCTGCCCTTTTGCAACGCGAAGCCGTATTCCTCGGTGATGCCCGCCTTGGTCTGTGCATCACTGCGGACAGGTGTCAGATAATACTGTGATGCGAACCCCGGGCCGGCCCATATGCCGTCCTGTGCTGAAAGCTGCATCCGGTACCATTTTTTTATCTTCAAAGCCGGGAGCTTATCCTCTCTCTCTGCAAAGATAACGTTCATTTTATACTCTGTCCTGCCCTTTTCAAGGATAAGGTCAAGCTTTTGCTGACCCTCGTCCGAAAGCACCTCGTATAGCCGCGAAAGCGAGGTCACAACTATCAGCAGCGGTTCAAAATCCCTTGCCTCCGCACGTCCCTCGGCTGCATCCTTGAAATTGTTGTTGCGCTCCACTGCAGAATCAAACAGTGCATCTACGGCCTCTATGCACTCACTTTCAGAGGTGCAGAGCTTCATGCCCGCCGGCACTCTTCCGGCAAGCCCGGGCATATCGAGGACATAGCCTCTGAAAGCCAAATGCGATGCGAGCAGATCACATATATCCGCCGCAAGCCTTCCGCTTTCTTCTCCCTGTGAGAGCAGCTGATTTGCATAATCGTTCCCGAAGGGATAGTAAAGCACGTTCATTGACTCCTTCTCAACCCCCACAGGGATGCTAAGCGGGTGTGCAGTGTCAATGTAAGAGGAAAGGAACTCCGCATCCACCCTTTCGGGAAGAACGGGAACGTTCTGCGCCTTTTTGCCTGTGAAGTCTGCATTGGCCTTGCGGCAGAACTCTCTGATGAAGCCGAAGGGCACCTTTTCCTCTGTCAGAAATGCAGTCTGGAACTCGTAGATGCGGTCAAGCTTTATAAGACCGCGCCCCTTGCAGGCCGAGGGGTAGAGCCCGTCGGTCTTTCCGACTATGGATGCATACTCCGAGCTGTCGTTAAGCTGAAGACTGATAAGCTGCTTGAAATTCTGCATCATCCTAAAGCCCACACCGGCTATGCTCAAGGAGGTTATCACGAAATAGATGCCGTACTTTACGCCCTCTCTTGCCAACAGTGTGATAAACTCCGAATGCTCTTGATAGGTCTCGCGGAAAGCCGTGTAGCCGTTTATCACCACCACCAGCGATGGTACTTTGCCCGCTCCGGAGGAAATATATGACGCATAGTCTCCGCCGTGGTCGGCAAAAAGCTTTTTGCGCTTTTTGATCTGCTCGGTCAGCATTTTGATAAGGTTGCCTATCTTTTCATCCTCGTAGGAGAGCATCACGTCGCCGACGTGGGGCGCTCCCGCAAAGGCTCTGAGCGTCTCCGATGCAAAATCAAGGATATAGATGTTCACCTCCTCCGGGGTATGCCCGGAGATCAGAGAATGGAGCATAGCGTTTATAAACGAGGTCTTTCCGCTGCCCTGCGTACCGAAGACAACAGCATTGCCCTCCTCGGATATAGGCAGCCTCAACAGGCACTGGCGCTGATTGACCGGGTCATCGTACTCACCGATGACGGGCTCAAGCACATAGGGCTTAGATACTGCGCCGTATTTTTCCTTCACGCTGTCGATCAGGATAACAGCCGGTATCGGGTCGAGCCAAAGGGGTCTGATCCTTATATTCTCCTCGTCGGCGATGCCTGTCAGATAAGCGGTTATCGCATCGAGCTGCTTCTTTGCCCCGGCGTAAAGGTGCTGGTTCCTGTCTATCTTCGCCTGTCTGATAGTGTGGCCGCACCTGTCAATGACAGAAACGCTCCGCGCCTTATCGGTAAACGGCTTGTCGGAGGGGATATAGGGCGCTCCCGCCCAAGCGGACTGTCCCAGCTCAAACAGCTCGTTATAGCCGACTTGAAGATAGAATCTTCCCGTATCGCTAAGCTCTGCGGCATCGGGGCATTTGAGCATATCCATACTGTCTGCTCTTTCCTGCACCTTGAGGCACACCTTAAAGCGGCTGTTGCTCCAGATCTGGTCATCCACCACGCCGCTGGGCTTCTGTGTGGCAAGGATAAGGTGAACGCCAAGGCTTCTGCCTATTCGCGCCGCACTCACCAGCTGCGTCATGAACTCCGGCTGCTGGGTCTTTAATTCAGCGAACTCGTCGGATATGATGAACAGATGCTGCAGAGGCTCGCTGACTGTTCCCTCGCGGTAAAGCTTCTGATATTTGTAGATGTCGATATTGCTGATGCCCAGCTTCCTGCTAACATCCGCAAAAATAGACTGCCGTCTTTTCAGCTCGCTCTCGATAGATATCAGCGACCTCTTGATAGCCGAGCCGTCCAGATTGGTTATAATGCCGGCGGTATGCGGAAGCTTCTCAAAGGACTTAGCCATGCCGCCGCCCTTATAGTCGATAAGTATGAAGGCCACCTCGTTGGGGTGGAAATTCACCGCCAGCGACAGTATGAACGTGATTATGAACTCGGACTTTCCGGAACCTGTCATACCTGCCACAAGGCCGTGAGGGCCGTGAAATTTTTCATGCAGGTCAAGCACGAAGGTGTCACCGAGAGCATCAACGCCGACTGCGGCACCGAGAGATTTGGTGGGGTCGTTTTCCTTCCACCTTGCCAGAGCATTCAGATGCTCCACCTTTCCCACGCCGAACATTTCAAGGAACGTCAGCGTCGCAGGCAGCTTGAAGCCTCCCGCGATATCGTCCGAAACCACATTTGCCAGCTTTACTGCAAGCATCCTCGGGTCATGGTCAAGGAATATGTCGGGCAAAAACGGAATGCTGCTGCCGCTGACGTCGTTCTTGTCGTAAAGCTTGCCGCTCATGCCGTCGATCTCAACGACCATGGAGCATTCCTTGGGCAGCTCCCGCAGCTCCTTGTTAAAGGTCACGATGCTGAAGCCGATATTGTTCTTGCAGCCCAGTATCTTTCTTATCATCTCCGAGCGGACAAACAGCCTGCGGCTCATGGAGAATACGATATAATAGGGCATAACGTCCTCAAGCTCCTGCTCGTTCATGCTCAAGCGGCTGCTGACGATGCTTTCAAGCGAGACATTCAGCTCCTTCAGCTCGTTTATATCGGACGCGATATAGCGGGTGCGCTTTTCGCTGTCCCACACATGGGGCAGCCACTTCACATACTCCAGCCTGCTTCGGTATTCCTCGTCATAGATGAACACGAACTTTACCTCCTCGCTGCTGTAAAGAGCAGCAAGCTGGAATATTATCCCGTCTGCAAGTGCGGGCAGCCTGTCGCTGTCGCTGACTATGCCGGAGACATATTTTTCCTTCAGTGAATAGCTGATTGGGATGTTGTGCAGAAGCTTCGGCCTATCACAGAGGTCGTAAAGCTCCGCCTCGAGGTTGTCGTCGTTGAGGGAGAACTTCCTTTCTGCGCAGGATATCTCCGCATCAAGCCTTCCCTCGCCTGTTCCCACGCGGACAAGGAGGAAATCATTCTGCGTCCTGCTTCTGTCCCAAAGGTCGTTCCTAAGCCGGAGTATCCTGTCCTCGCAGTCCCCGACGGGGACGATGTTCTCACGGAGTATCTCCTCCTGCACCCGGCAGGTCTCGTTTATGCTGACCTCTATTTCGGCGAGGTACTCTCTGTATTTCTTCTGTCTAAGCTCTTCCTTTTTGTGCTTTCTTCTTTTCTCGTATTTCTTTGTTATAAGCGGCAGGAAAAGTGAGCCCACCAGCATTGCTCCGCCCATTACGGCAGATGTAACGTTCCTGCTGACAATGGCATTCACCAGTGTGATTGCCGACATTAGCCCCATTGCGATAGAGGAGCCTGCCACGAGTATAAAGGGCATCTCCTCGCCCACAGGGCTCTGAGGCGGCGAATCTATTCTGAAGGCGGCTGTCTCGATATCCTTCTTAAATCTCGGAGAGATATAAAAGCTCTCCTGCTCGGCAAGCTCGTACTCGTCATCCTCTGCGGGCTCCACAGGCTGACGGATAAATCTGACGAGCCTGTCAGTCACGGTAACGCTGCCGTCGGGATCATTGAACGCTATGAAATTCTTTCCCACAACGGCACGGAAGCCCATGATAAAGACGGTATCGCCTATTTCAAGATCGGTCTCGGTGATGCGCTTTTCGTTGACAAAGGTGCCGTTAGTGCTGCCGAGATCGGATATATGCCACCTTTGTGCCGTAAAGCTTAGCCTTGCGTGAGCAGATGAAACAAAGGGATTGCGAAACAGTATATCGCAGTCCTCGCTGCGCCCGATAAGGAACTGTGCATCGTCTCTGACAAGATACTTGGTGAAGATCTGCCTGTCGTCGGTGATAGGCTCGGTAAAGACGATCGTATTCATATCCTCGCCGCGCTTGAGGCTGTAAATATGCAGCGGCTCCAGCACTGCCGACCTTACGGGAGCAAGGTCATCGTCCGTGACCTGTACATTGCGGTTCGATCTTAGCTGCCAGCTGTCGTCAGACGCCTCGATGCTAAGCAGTCTCTCGGTGCTGTCGGCTGACTCGTATATCCAGTACTGACCCTTGACCTTCTGCGGGAGGGTGAGCGTACTGATGCTTTCATTGCTGATTTTGGTAACGATCATATAAACGGCTCCTTGAAAGAGTAGAGGTATTCTCTCTGCTGCAGCAAGGCAGCAGATCTCAAATCATTACGGGAACATTATATCACAGCTCTTTCCGAATTGCACCACACAATAAGGTAGTCAAAGCGAATTATTTCGCATCCTGCCGCCTGATCACCTATACTTTTGTGTGGCGCGGAAATCAAAGCCTTATGGTATAATTTGACCTGTATTATTATAACTGTTTTGGGGACGGAGAAGCTTATATGATAACATATTCCATATACACCTCCGCAGGGTCAAGGCCTGTCAACGAGGACAGTGCGGCCGTGTTTGAAAACAACGGCAGATACTGCTTTATCCTCTGCGACGGCCTCGGCGGTCACGGAATGGGTGACGCTGCGTCACAGCTGGTAACAAGATGCTTCGGCGAATACTTTCAGCAGTCGGACAGCTGCGGGGACTTTCTGGCTCCCGCCTTTGAGATAGCACAGGGAAGCCTGCTGGGGGAACAGCGCAGGCTGGGAGCAGAGCGAAAAATGAAGACTACAGCGGTCTGCGCGGTCACCGACGGTGCCAGCGCATTTATCGGCCACGTCGGGGACTCAAGGTTCTACTGCTTCAGACGCAATAAAGTCAAAATGCGCACCCTTGACCACAGCGTTCCGCAGATGCTGGTAATGTCGCGGGAGATCAAGGAGAGCGAGATACGAAACCACCCGGACAGGAGCCTTTTGCTAAGAGTTATGGGCGTGCCTTGGGAGGAGCCAAAATACGAGCTTGAAAAGCCTGTCCCGCTGCATAAGTGTCAGGCATTCCTGCTCTGCTCCGACGGGTTCTGGGAGCTTATCGAGGAGAGCGATATGTGTTCGACGCTGAAAAACAGCAACAACGTGCAGGAGTGGCTGATGTCGATGTCCGAGATTGTCCGCAGAAACGGCGAGGGCAGGGATATGGACAACAACACGGCTATCGCTGTCTGGACGGATCAGAAATAGCTCGGAGGAGGTGCAGGCTTGATAAATCAGAATGACAATTACAGTCTCTTCACTGAAAACAGCAGTCTGGAGCTTGCTGTATTCTCCTCTGTGGGAGGACGGCCGGATCAGCAGGACAGCTCCGGCTACGACATGGACGATGAAGGGCTTATCACGGTCGTTTGCGACGGCATGGGCGGTCACGACGGCGGAAAGCTGGCAAGCTCGCTGGCTGTCTCGGAAATGCTGGAGCTTTACGCCGGACGGGATGCCTCAAAGCCGGAGGCCGATATGCTTATGGACTCGGCAGAGCTGATCGACAGCCACGTTGCCGGGCTTTCCTTTCCCGACGGAACAAGGATGCAGGCAGGGACGACTATAGTATGCGCCGCCGTCCGTCAAGGCAGACTGCATTATCTGTCGGTGGGCGACAGCAGGATATATCTGCTTAGAAACGGTGAGCTGTCCTGCCTTACCACAGACCACAACTATTTCACCAAGCTTCGTACAGACTATCTCAACGGCAGGCTCTCTGCCGCACAGTATGAAGCAGAGGCATCAAAGGGCGAGGCGCTGGTCAGCTTTCTCGGGGTGGGCGGTCTTTCGATGATAGACTGCAATCATACGCCCATAGAGCTTCTGCCCGAGGACAGGCTCCTGCTGACCACAGACGGCCTCTACAAGCTTTTGGAAGATAACGATATCCGCGAGATACTCGAAGGCTTCACCAATATAAGCGATGCCCTCCAGGCCTTTGAGATGAAGGCACGGAGGATATCATCGCACAGCGGCATTGCCCGCGACAATATGACTGCAGCGATAATCAAAGTAAAATAAACAGGAGTGACCTATCATGAGAAAAGCACAGTGTACCAATATGCATTATTTCGACGCGGATGCATATGCTGTCTGCCCCCACTGCGGAGCCCCGGAGCGGCGCGAAGAGGCAGCGGCACCGGCTTCCGAGTCTGCTGCCGGCAAGAGCAGCCCCAAGTTTAGGATGCCCTTCTTCGGCGGACATAAGAATGCCGGACAGGAGCAGGCTCCCCAGCCCGCACCTGCACCCGCCCCTGCACAGCATACATATCCCGGGCAGCCTGCTCCGCAGCAGAGCCCGGTACAGGGCTATCCTCCGCAGCAGAATGCCCAGCCCTATCAACCGCAGCAGGCCTATGACCCGATGCAGCAGTACAGACCCGCCCCGCAGCAGCCGGCACCGGCTCCCGTTCAGCGGATGCCCGCACCCGCTCCGGAGCCTGTACAGCCTGTTCAGCAGACCCCGCCTCCGGCACAGCCGGCAGCCGACCAGCACACCGTGAGCATCCACCGTGTGAACACACAGAAGCCTGTCCAGCCCGAGGCGAATGAACAGACTGTACAGACGCCCAAGCTCCCGGAGGCTGCTGACAATACCGGCAAGACCGTGGGCTATTTCAACGGCGGGAGCGCCAAGAGAGACCCTGTTGCAGGCTGGCTCGTATGCCTCAAGGGTGCCAATCAAGGTGCAAGCTTTGAGCTTGCTGCCAAAAAGAATACTATCGGCAGACTTTACGGGAACGACGTTGTGCTTGAAAACGAACCGCAGGTCTCGAGAGAAAGTCATGCCGTCATCAATTACGACTACAAGAAGTCCGATTTCTACCTGCTGCCCTCAAACGGCGAGAGCCCTTATCTCAACGATGATATCGTGCTTGACCCCAAAAAGCTGAAGGCCTTTGACAAGATCGAGATCGGCGGCTGTCTGCTGCTGTTCGTTCCGCTCTGCGGCGAGGATTTCAGCTGGAGCGACTATATCAACGAGGAGTGATAGAAGTTGAGCCTGTGTTACAGCTGCTTCAAGGAATATGACAGCCGGTTCGGGATCTGTCCGTTCTGCGGCAGTGAAACGATAACCGAACCGAAAGAGAAGATACATCTCCCTCCCGGCACCCTGCTGGCTGAACGGTATATCATCGGCACAGCGATCGGCGAGGGGGGCTTCGGTGTCGTATATAAAGCATACGATCAGAAATTCGGATGCATAGTGGCTATAAAGGAGTTCTTCTCCTCAAGACTGTTCACCCGCTACCCCGGCGAGCGCGACGTCAAGGTAAGCAGGAAGAATGCAGAGGAATTCAAATACCGCAAGAACCGTTTTCTGACCGAAGCAAGGTTTATCGCAAGATACAACTCAAACAACAATATCGTGGGCGTGCTGGATCACTTCGAGGAAAACGGCACGGCCTATATCGTTATGCAGCTGCTGCAGGGAGTTTCCCTAAGTCAGTACCTCGTTCAGAAGGGCGGAAAGATCGGCCGGGACGAGGCCGTAAGCATAATCGAGCAGGTCTGCGCAGCGCTTCACGACCTGCACAAGGATAACATCATCCACTGCGACATCGCCCCGGACAACATCTTCCTCCTTGACGGGCTCAAGGTCAAGGTCTTTGATTTCGGCGCTGCAAAGCTGGCGGACAGTGAGGACGTTGCAATAGACATATGCATGAAGCCCGGATACTCCCCGCCGGAGCAGTACGACCAGAGCAACAATCTGGGTGCATGGACGGATATCTATGCCGTGGGAGCTACCCTTTACCATATGCTTTCGGGCATCAAGCCGGACGAATCGACCAACCGCAAGGTGGCGGACACCGTCGTCCCGCTGCATCAGCTTGACCCGGAGATCCCGGAGAATTTGAGCAACACCGTCATGAAGGCTATGGCCGTGGAAAAGCATATGCGATTTCGCAGCGTAGATGAACTGACTGCCGCCCTTGCCGGCGAGAAAAAGGTGGTCTCGCTTGAAAAGGAAAAGAAACGCCGCAGGCTCAAAAGGCTCGGCGGTATCGCGGCCGCCTGCCTTTTGGCGGCGGGAGCGGGGCTGCTGGTCTGGAACGCCTATTCCGATAAAAGAACAGAGCAGTATCTTGAGCCGGCAGAGCTTTCGGTATGGTACTCCGTCAGCGAGGGCTCGGGTGAGCAGGCAGCAATGGAAAGCATCAAAGAGGATTTCGAAAGCAAGTTCCCGGATGTAAAACTGGAACTGAAGGCTATCCCCGAAGCAGCCTACGAGGCCGAGATCAGAGGAGCTGTCGAGAGCGGCTCACTTCCCCAGCTTTTTGAGAGCAGCGGTCTGTCTGACGAGCTGCTTGACACAGCGCGGGACGTTCAGAGTGTAACAGGCTCCGAGCAGGCACGGGACTGCCTGTTCCTTGATATGTACAACGACTACTACAGCACGAGCAAAAGAGTCCCGCTGGCGATAGAGGCTCCCGTAGCCTGTGTCATCACCGCGGGAAAGACCTCGGTGAGCTATGAAGGAAACGTGTTCTCCGAGCTTTCAGATCTCGGCACCGACAGCATTGCGATCGACGATGACTGCCGCGGACTGATAGAGAAGAATTTCAGCAGTGACTGGCTGCCGGAGAGCAGCTTCATGGACAACGAGAGCAACACCTGTGCGGTGATGCTCTCCTCAACGATGCATATAAACGACGTCCGCACCAAGCTGACGAAATACGAGAAGAAATTCGTTTTCGCCGGAGCAGACAAGGTCAAATGCGATTTCATCTACGAGTGGAGCCTCGGCAGGGGCAGCAAAAGCCAGGAAAAGGCTGCCGACAGGCTGCTCTGCTGGATGCTGGGCAATGTTTATCAGAACAAGCTTATGGTCAGCATAGCCTCTGACGGACAGATACCGCTGAACCGCGACTGCTTCGATGACAAGTGCAGCGGAAGAAACTACGCCGGCATAAAGGATGTCTGTAAGAATTATGTTTTTTGATGCAATAAGGAGTGATATGAATTGAGCAAGCGCTGTATGGGCTGTATGGAGCTGTATGACGATAAGTTCGATATTTGCCCGCATTGCGGCTTCTGCGAGGGAGAAAAGGCAGAAGAGGCAATACACATGGATCCCGGAACGCTGCTGCATAATCGCTATATCATCGGCAGAGTGCTGGGCTACGGCGGGTTCGGAGTTACATATCTCGGCTGGGACGGAAAGCTGCAGATAAAGGTAGCAATAAAGGAATACCTCCCAAGCGAGTTTTCGAGCCGCATCCCGGGACAGACCGTCGTCACCGTATTCAGCGGCGAAAAGCACCAGCAGTTCTATGACGGCCTCAACAAGTTCGTTGACGAGGCCAAAAGGCTGGCTCAATTTCAAAACGAAAGCGGCATCGTAAAGATCTTTGACAGCTTTATCGAAAACGATACGGCTTATATAATCATGGAGTATCTTGAGGGCGAGACCCTCGGTGCAAGACTGGAGAGAGACAAGGTCATCCCGGAAAAGGAGGCCTGTGAGATGCTTGCGCCCATATTCAGCTCCCTGCAGGCTGTCCACGCGCAGGGGATAATCCACAGGGACATAGCCCCGGATAACATCTTTCTTACCAAAAACGGCGATGTTAAGCTTATCGACTTCGGTGCCTCGCGCTATGCCACCACCTCTCACAGCCGAAGCCTTACGGTAGTTGTAAAGCAGGGCTATTCGCCGGAGGAGCAGTACCGCAGCCGCGGAGATCAAGGACCGCACACCGATGTTTATGCTTTAGCGGCAACGATGTACAAAATGCTGACCGGCAAAACTCCTCCGGACGCTATGGAGCGCCGCTCACGCAAGGAGAGCTTCAATAAGGAGATACTTGTTGAGCCCCACGTCGCCAACAAGCAGGCGAACATCTCCCTCACTGTGGAAAACGCCGTGCTGAACGCTATGAATATCCGCATCGAGGACAGAACGCCGGACATCAAGACCTTCTACGAAGAGCTTACTGCCGAGAAGCCTGCCAAAAGGCGTGCCGGCAGTATCCGGAAGATAGATGTTTACAGGTGGCCGCTGTGGCTGAAGATACTTGTGCCGACAGCACTTTGCGCAGCACTTGTTTTTGGCGTGCTGCTGATAACGGGAGTCATCTCCTTCAAGTCGCCCTACTCCACGGTGGTAGCCGTGCCGGAGGGCTATGTTGAGGTGCCGGATGTTGAGAACACCGATCATCAAGAGGCCATAGAGGTGCTTAGCAGCTGCGGGCTGCTGCCCTCGGTCTCCGGCAATATCCAGTCGGAATATATCGAGACGGGAAAGATAATCCTGCAGGATCCCATAGGAGGGGCTTATGTGCTGAAGAACTCCACTGTCGAGCTGATGCTTAGCAGCGGCAAGGAGGTACTTTCCCCCACAGGCGATCAAGCGACAATGCCCTTTGTCATCGGCGACCTTGAGGCCGATGCGATAGAAAAGCTGGATAAAGCAGGTCTTGCCTATCCCGATATAGAATATCAGTACAGCGACACTGTCAAGGAGGGCTGTGTTATCTCTGCCGACAGAGAATACGGCGAAACAATGGAAATAGATACCAAGGTCAAGCTCGTTGTTTCCAAGGGCTTCGAGGCATTTGAGCTTCCCGGAGTTGTGGGAATGGACCGCAAGGATGCCGAGGCTCTGCTATACGAGAAAAAGCTTGTGGTGGCCTATGAATACAGGAACACCTCCTCCGAAAAGGAAAACACCGTGCTTGAACAGTCACCCGCTGCGGGAAGCAGCGTGCGTGTGGGCGATACCGTCACCATAGTCGTTGCTATAAGTCAGAAGGTCGCCACTGTCCCGGATGTCAAGGGCATGAAGATCGACAAGGCAAAGAAGACCATTGAGGATGCGGGCTTTTCCTTCGCGGCAGGGACCGGCAGCACCTCCGGCGTTGTGGAATCACAGTCCCCCGAGGCTGGCAAGAGCCTTATCGAGGGCGGGACAGTAGTTGTCACCTTCAAGGCAGAGGAAAGGACGAACAGCACCACCGAGGCGACCAAGCGCCCCGATGAAACTGCCGCCCCGGTGACGACCGCCGCAACTGTTACTACTGCCTCGCAGACTCAATCCAAGCCCGCTGATACCACAAAGAAGACCACCACCGAAAGGTCCGCCGTCAAGAAAACAGTCAAGGTGTCGCTTAACGCTGCGGGAGGATCAGTCACCAGCAGCAGCATAACAGCCGAATACCCCGGCACCTACGGCAGCCTGCCTCAACCCCAGCGGCTGGGCTACAGCTTCAGCGGCTGGTACACCTCGGTCGAGGGCGGCTCCGCAGTGAAGTCCGGCTCACCTGTCGCAAGCTCGGGCGATCACACCCTGTATGCTCACTGGCAGAAGAAGAGCTATACTCTTACACTGAACCCCAACGGCGGTTCAGTCTCACCGAACACCAAGTCTGTCGGCTACGGTGACGAATACGGTGTGCTGCCCAACCCCAAGAGGGATTACTACACCTTTAAGGGCTGGTTCACCGCCAAGGACGGCGGCAGCCAGGTCAGCAGCTCAACAAAGATGTCGGCAGCCGATACAGTTATCTATGCAAGGTGGGAGCAGAACGAGCTTAGCAGCTGGGTGCTTGCCTCAAATGTTCCGTCGGGAGCGACTGTTGAAAGCAGAAAGTGGAAATACACCCAGACCTCCTACACTCAAAGCACCAAGTCCAGTATGGCAGGCTGGACGGTCTATGACAAAAAGACCACCTACGGCGACTGGAGCGGCTGGTCGGATAACGCAGTTTCCCAGTCCCCCACCCTGCAGGTCGAAACAAGGAACGATCACCGGCTCACCAGCTATAATCTTCACTGGTACAGCTATACAAGCGGCGTTAACCGATATTATACAAATGTTAACCCCGGCCGCGGCTACTATGAGGCCACGACTTATACCAAGGAACAATTTGATGCCCATGCAACGTCTATCGCTCCGGGACAGTGGTCATCGGGCAGAAACCCCGGCAAGAACGTTGCAAGCATTACCGGCTACGCCATAGACAACGGCTCCAACGGAGTCATCTTATACATCGATTCGGAAAACTACACCGACGTAACGCAGTACCGCTCACGGAGCGTGACTACCACCTACTACTATTCGCAGGCCGAGGAGAAGGAGACCGACTCCTATCCCACCGGAAGCAATATTTCCAATATCAAGGAGTATGTAAGATACAGGATCAAATAAGAACTCACAGAACGGAGTGAAGCAGATGTTAACATTCGTGGCAGTCGCCGTGCCTATAGCGATAGGCTGCCTGATCGGGATCCCCTACGGGCTTTCGGTCAGAAAAAAACAGAACGCCCTGCAGTCAAAGGGGATCACAGTAAAGCGCCCCTATAATTTCTACAAGCAGTCGAACCTGTTCTGCACAAGCGTTGACAGCCTTGCAAGGGTCAATGACGCTATGGAGAAAATGCTGCTGCGTGAGGGCAGGATAGCTTGGGAATACCGCCCGCAGCAGAATACGATAGTCTTTGCAAACGACGGAGCGCTGGGGTCGTTCTCGTCCTCCATAAGGGCTATGGGCTACAGCAGTGAGCGCGGGGCATACCTGTATCAGTATCAGCTGCGCAAATGGACAAGCGGACGGAACACCGGCATCTCCGTTTCGGATCACACCGCCGCAGGGCTGGTGCTGTCGGTGCTGGAGCGCGCATTCCTCAAGCTGGATTACGATGCCTCGGTGGAAAGAAGCTTTGCCGAATTCAAGGTAAAGACACCGTTCATTTAGGGAGGCGGCAGAATGGATACACAGACATTGGCAATAATTCTCATCGTAGGGCTCGTGCTGTTCATTATGATATTGAAATATGTGCTTCGTGCCGCTGCCAACAAGGGCATACAGGCGGTCAGCAATGCCTCCGCCCGCAGTCACAATGAAAAGAACGGCCCGGAGATAGTGATGCTGCGGGATCTATACCCCGATCTTGCCGCCCGTTCACGCATCAGCAGCGGCGGCAGGCAGCCTGCCCCTGCAGGCGCATCAGCACCCCTGTTCCGTGATGCCGACAGACCAAAGCCCCCGCCGCGTCCGGCACTTGCGCCGGCTCCTGCGGGAGCGATCTTCCGGGATGAAGACTTTGAAAGGAAAAGCATACCTGCTCCGAAGTCCAAGCTTAGCAATATCGGCACTCTCTTCCACGACGAGCCCGAGGAGAAAAGCTCTCCCGCTCCCGCGCCTGTAAAGCATTCCGCTCCGAAGCCGCCGCCGGCACCTGCGCCTTATGTTCAGCCGGCACCTGTTCCCCAAAAATCTCCCGAGTGGCTGTGCCCCTGCTGCGGAGATGTCAACAGCGGGAACTACTGCAGAGCCTGCGGCATGAAAAAGCCGGACATTTTTTCATAACAGCATAAAAAAGCAGCACCGCTCGGCCTCACGAGCGGTGCTGTTTATGTTCATACGGTCGTGCGGTGTTGCCTTAATATTTCGGCAGCACCATGCGCTTCTCCACCACATCAGATACCAGCTGCAGGGTGTTCTTGAAGCCGGTCTTTGACATGATATTCTTGATATGGAACTTCACTGTGTTCTCGGTTATGCCCAGCTGATCGGCTATTTCGCTGTAGGTGCGCCCGATGACAAGCTCGCGAATAACATTCAGCTCGCGCTCGGTGAAGTCATTGCTGTTGGTAAGCCCTATCCTAAGCACGGGGCTCGCTTCCGGGAACACCGACTCCCCTTCCATAGTTCTCCTGCAGATCTCCGGCAGTGAGATGCTGCCGTATTCCTTATACCAAAAGCTGTCGCAGCCGCTGGCTCTTGCCTTTTCAATAAACGAATGCTCCGGCATCGAGGTCATGATGATGATCTTTATCCGCGGATAGAGCTTCTTGATACGCCTGGCAGCCTTCAGCCCGGACTCGTTGTCGGCAGTGCATATGTCCATAAGGATAAGGTCAATGCCGCCCCGCATACAGAGTATCTCGGCATTGGCAGCGTTTTCAATGGTGGTGAAAACGCTGTAGTCCGATATCTCCGAGATCTGCCTTTCAAGGGAATCCCTTGATATCTTTGAATCCTCAACTATAAGTACATTTATCATAATAACGCCTCTTTCAATTAACTGCCGGGATATCTACGATCAAAGCAAAGCCGTCCTTGTAGCTGTAATCGAGCATAGCCCCCTGCTGCTCAAGTATCTGCCGGAGGCTGCCGAGGCCTCCGCCCTCTGTTATCCTGCTCTCCGGTGGCGTGCCGTTGTTGAATATCACCGCCCGGAAGCCGTTTTCGGTATAACTGCCCTCGACCGTAAGCTCGTCTGCCCCGCTGTGACGCACGGCATTCGTCAGCGCCTCGCGCAAAGCGGAATAGACAAGCAGCTGCGCCCGTTTGTCCGCGGGCTTTTCGCCCTTGAAAACTATCCTGCAGCCGATAAGCTCCGCCACCCTGTTCAGCTCCTCCTCCGAGGAGGCCGAGACAGCGTCCTGCAGCGGGACATCCTGCATCTCGTGTATAGCCTCGCCCCAGCTGCCCAGCAGCCGCCTGTAATCCTCCCGGGATAGGCTCTCGGAATTGAGCGCTTTTCTGGTAGCGATAATGCACTGCCCAAGGTCATCGTGTATTTTTATCTTTGTGGCAAGAAGCTCTCTCTGACGGTTGATATTCACGATATTCGCCAACAGAGCGTGCTGCCTCTGGCGAAGCTCCTCCAGCCTGCGGTTGTTCTCGGCAAGCTCGTTGCTAAGCTCGTAAAGCTTGGTTATCTCGGACGCCTCGGTCTGTACAGCTGACATCTCGCCGCTTTTCAGGAGCTGACGTCTGAAATGCCAGATGCTGCCGTCCTGCAGACGGAAAAACAGATTGCTGTCCGCCGCCCCCGGCTTCAGCCCCTCAAGATCGGGGATATCTATTCGTGAGCAGCCGCTGCTGCCGGTAACGGTCATCAATTCCTCCCAGACCGTATCGGCATTTATCACGGTATGCCCCGTCAGGAGCGAAACAAGATTGTTCATCTTGCGGTTCACAAGAATAGGTCTGCCGCCGATCTCAGAAAAGCACAGCCCGCTGGGATAGGAGTCGATAGCCTCCTTGACCGAATGGGAAATGACAGCCTTTCTTTTTCTTTTCATCATCATATCAAACCTCTCCCGGAGCGTTCTCAACTCTTACAGTTCTGATCGTGCCGTCCTTCGCGGCAACGGTAAGCGTTACATCACCGTCAGCCGTTATCTCAAGGCTGTTCATGGAATAATCGTACTGCTCTATAAGCTCCTCTGCGGTGTCAAGCAGTCTGACAGAGGCCTCCGGCGAGAGCTGTGCAGGCGCAAGCCAGTTCAGCCTTGCCTTTATCCCGGCATTCTCAAGACACAGCACAATATCCGCAAGGCTTAGCCGCAGCTCCTCCGGGTCGATATATCCGTCTGCAGCTTCGATAAGCCGAAGATTGCACCGCCGCTTCAGATAAGTCCCGGTGATGCAGAGCTTTTTCAGCACCGACTCGCCCGAGCTGTCGCCGGCATCGGTGATGATCCTGTCCATAAGCTTAAGACAACCGCCCACCTCGTCAGAGAGCTTATTATATATGTGGTTCTGCGTCTCAACGGCCGCCTTTTCGGAACGAGAGGCAAGCTCGCGGCTTAGCAGAGTGTTCTCCTGCTTCAGCTCCTCGGCTGTCTGCTCCAGCTCGGCTATCAGCCGATTGATGCCGGAAATATCCTGCTGATAGATCAGATATCCGTCAGTGATGCTGTGGATGTGGAAGATGTGATCCTGCTCCTCGTGCAGAATGCCCGTGGTCATCAGTGCGGTCAGCTGTTTATCAGTAAGCTCTCTTGCATGAGAGCTTTTAAGCAGAGTTTCGCCGTCGTTGCCGATTATCCGCATACCAAGAGTGGACTGCTCGAATACCATTCCGTATCGGGTATTGACCGGCACAAGCCCCACGAATATGCTGGTCTCCCAGATCATGCACTCCAGAAAATAGAGCAGCGCCGTCAGCTCGATCAGTTCAAATTCGGGGATCGGCAGAAAGCTTATCACAAGATACGGAAGTATAGTCAAAGGTATTCCCATGCCTGTCAGCACAGGCAGCAGCTTTCTGAAGGCACTGCCCTTTATATTCCTTGTGCGGCGGAAGATTATGGTCAGCCGGGTGAGTATAAGGAAGGTGGCGAACACCAGTATCACCACAAAGCCCACATTCGCGTGGAACGCAAGGTTGGTATCCTCGCCGGGCAGCACCTTGAAAACTATATGGTGATATTCATTTGTGAGCATCAGAAAGACCAAAAACAGGTCGGGGATAAGCAAAAAGAAAAGCTTGCGGGGCATACGGTAGCTTTCGCCCATGCCCAGTCCGAAGGCAGCATAGGCGCCGTAAAGCAGCGTCACCAGCAGCGGGAACACGATGAAATACCCGCTGACGCGCATCAGCAGGATATCCTTGTAAAACACCGTTTCCTGCAGCAGGCGTATCGTCAGCCAAAAGATCATAACGATGCACTCCACCTTAAGGCAGCGCAGCATGAATTTTTGAGTTATCCTAAGCGTCAGCGAATACAGCCAGCCGCCCAGCAGAAACACATATACCGCATACACTATATATGGGCGAAAAACATCATCCGTTAGGAATGCAAGGCTTAACTTCCGATACAGCGACACGCCGCACAGCAGCAGGAACCCCGCGAGGACATATTGAAATTGAGTTTTATCTTTGTTCATACAGTCACCGTAAATCTATTTTTGATCCCAATTCGGCTGCAGCTTTTAGTTGATAGTTGATAATGGACAGTTGATAATGATAGGAGCGCCCGAATTGGCATCTGTGCGCCAAGGGCGAACTCCATTATCAACTGTAAACTAAATAAGCTGTAGTTTTCACCAGCACAGACCTATTTTATTATAGCATAAACCGCCGTTATTTGCACTACCTTTTTGTGTAGGCCGCCGCCGCGGCCGCTCTTGACAAAGCGGGGCTGGTCTGATATAATATTTTCGTCCAGAACATAGCTGCGCATTGAAAAAACAGTCCGCTTTTTTGTACTGCTGTGCAGCAAATTCTTAAGTAACGGAGGAAAATAAAATGAAAAGATCTGTTTTTGCCGGCTCTGTATCCTTATTACTTGCAGCGTCGATGTGCTTCGGACTTGCAGGCTGCTTTCAGCAGCAGCTCGTCTGTTGCTGAAAGCAGCACTGCCGAAGCCGAAGCTTCCGAGGCAGAGGTGTCCGAGGCCGCAGAGGAGGAGTCCTCTGCTCCCGATGAAAGCCGTGAGATCACCGGCACTACCGAGACATGGGGCGTTTACACCCTGCTCGTTCCCGAGGGCTGGGAGCTTCGCAAGGGCGATGTTTTTGACGACCAGTCGCCGGACTACTGCTCGGTGAAGAAATCAGATTTCTCCTACTTCGACTTCAAGAACGAAAAGGAGGAGACCCAGAAAAGCAAGTACGAATACAACCACAAGACCTACACCCTCGATCAGAAGGATCTTCCCGCGACCACAATAGCCGGCATCGAATGGAACGGCTTTGAGTACGGCGATTCCTTTGTTCCCGGCTTTGAGCTGTATGCCACGGCAAACGGCAAATTCATCCGCGTTTCATGCGCCGGCTTCTCCTTCAACAGCCCCGAAGCGCAGGCGATCCTCGGCTCGCTGAAGATCGGCGATTGACGATTGTTTACATTTACGCTCTTGACGAACCGGGCTCAATGTAGTATAATTATTAGGTTAAGACTGTTTTTTGACTATTGTTAAGGAGTGAATATTTATGTCCGGACATTCAAAATGGGCAAACATCAAGCGTAAGAAAGAGGCTACCGACTCCGCCAAGGCAAAGATCTTCACCAAGATCGGCCGCGAAATGGCTGTCGTAGTAAAGGAGGGCGGCCCCGATCCCGCCAATAATGCCAAGCTGCGTGACCTTATCGCAAAGGCTAAGGCCAACAACGTCCCCAACGACAACATCGACCGTATCATCAAAAAGGCGGCCGGCGACGGCGAGAAGAACAACTACGAGGAAATGGTATATGAAGGCTACGGCCCCAGCGGCGTGGCTGTGATAGTTGAGTGTCTTACCGACAACAAGAACCGCACTGCCGGCGACATACGCCACTACTTCGACAAGTTCGGCGGCAACCTCGGCACCAGCGGATGCGTGTCGTTCATGTTCAGCGACAAGGGAACCGTTATCCTTGAAAACAACGGTGCCGACGAGGACAAGATCATGGAGGACTGCATGGAGGCAGGCGCCGACGACTTCAACATCGACGGAGATGTGGTCGAGATCAGCTGTGACCCCAACGCTGTCCATAATGTGCGTGAGGCTCTTGAGGCTCTCGGCTATAAGGTGCTTTCCGCCGAGGCTGAAAAGGTTCCCTCCACCTACACCGACCTCACTGACGAGGAGGCTGTCCGCAAAATGGGTCTGCTCCTTGAACACCTTGAGGACAATGACGATGTTCAGAACGTTTACCACAACTGGGGCAATATGCCCGAGGACGAGGAAGAGGACTAATGAACGGCTTTCTGAAACGCACACTTTTGATCGGAGGGATAACAATGGCTATGCTTGCCTCGGGATGCGGTTCGGCTGACAGCAGCACTGCCGCCGGGAGCAGCGCCTCCTCCGGCGGAGAGACCCCGGCAGTGACAACGGCTGCAACGACCGTTACTACTGCCGCCGAGACCTTCGGCACCACGCAGCACCCGGAGAAAGAGGCATCGGAATACGGAAAGGTCATCGCTCTTACCTTTGACGACGGCCCCAACACCACCTGCACGCCTCTGATACTTGACCTGCTGCAGAAATACAATGCCAGAGCATCCTTCTTTGTTATCGGCGACAATATCACCGAGGAAAGCGCACAGGTCATGAAACGCGCCTATGCGCAGGGCTGCGAGATCAACAACCACTCCCGCACCCATTCCTATATGAACAAGATGACTGCCGAGGAGATCAAGGCAGAGATATCCTACACCTCTGACCTTGTGGAGAAATACATAGGCGAGCCCACACGTTTCTTCCGTCCGCCCTATATCGCTGTGAACCAGACCATGTTCGACAGCATTGATATGCCCTTCATCAACGGCAAGGGCTGCAACGACTGGGAGGAAAAGGTGACCGTTCAGCAGCGCATCGACAAGGTGCTGGAAATGGCCGAGGACGGCGACATCATCCTGCTGCACGATCAGCCCTCAAACTATCAGACGGTTGAGGCGCTTGAAACGATAATCCCGGAGCTGCAGAAGCAGGGCTTTGAGCTGGTGACTGTCTCCGAGCTGTTCTTTGCCAAGGGCATCACGCCGGTATCCGATTCAACCCCGAAGATATACACCAACAGTATGCAGGAAAGCAACTGGTAGTCCACACGTTCATCAAGCAAATGCTTATGACTGAAAACTGAATAGCTAAAGGCCATTCATCCGCCGCAAGGAGAACGCAACGTTCCCACCAAGCTATGGCGGCCGAATGGCCTTAACTGTTTTCTGTCGGTCAGACAAGCACATTATTTGAGGAAGTAATTCCACATATCAGTGTGTATCGCATCCGCTGCCTGCGCGATCTCCATAAGACGTCCGGCGCTGACACGGTTGGTAAAGCTGATAAGCACATAGGGATGCTCCGCTTCCACCACAGCAGTGTCGTGGTGGAGATCCTCCGTCCAGCCGCACTTGGAATACACCGTATATTTGTTTCCGATGCCGCGGCGGAAATTCGAGGCGCAGGAATGTGCAAAGCCGTTGCGCATGAATGTGCCGTATTTTCCCTTGTCGAAGTATTCATACATCTTGAGCCACTCCTTGCAGGAGTCGGTGGCGCAGATATAGCCCCAGCGGTTGGAGTAGTTCATGGAAACGCGGCAGCCGAGGCTGCTGATGAATTTGTTGTAGCCGTCAATGCCGAACTGGCGCTGCAGCATATAGTATCCGATGTTGTCGCTGTAATCAAAGATCGTATTGATAATGTCTCTGATAGTAAGGACTGTGCCGTAATTGTAGGTCTGGATAATGCCGGAGCCGCTGTGATAATCCTGTGCGGTATAGGTCATTGTGGTGTCAAGAGTAGGCCAGCCCGACTCCATTTCATTGAGGCAGTAGAGCATGAAGGGCATCTTTACTGTGCTGGCGGTGCCCATGTAATACTTGCCGTTGCTGGCGATAAGCGTACCGCTGTCAAGATCGAGCATTGCAAAGGAGACCACTCCCCCAAGCTTGGTCAGATGATAGTTCAGATTGTTTTTCAAATACTGGGGGATAACATATCCGTGACCGTTATCGACGGTTATCGCCGCCTGTGAGTAGTAGTTGTCAAGGACAGTGTTGTAGGAGATGTTCTCAAACACTCTTAACAGCACGCCGGAGGGATATTTGCTCTTGGCTACAGCCGTTCCGTATTTGGATATCGCCTTGACCTTAAGCTTGTATTTCTGACCGGCCTTCAGCTTGGTGGTGGAATAGGTGCGGGTATTGGCATTCACAGTTGCAAGAGTAACAGGATTGTTGCCGTTGGCATCGGTATAGTAAACCTCGTATCCGTTGGCCTTCTCGACCGGCAGCCACGATACTGTGACCTTGCCCTGTCTTGCCGTGGCCTTGATGCCTGTTACCTTCGAGCAGGCTGCTGCCGCCTTGAAGGAGGTCAGAGCGCCGTGGAAAACGGTGCTGTTCCCGGTGACAGTCCTAATGCCTCTTACCTTGTAGGTGTTCTTCTGACCGGGTGTTCTGTCGGTAACTACATACTTATTGGTGGAGACGGTGGCGATTATCTCGTACTTGCCCGTGACCGGCGACCACCTAAGCACCTCGTACTTCAGCGCACCTTGAGCCTTGTTCCATGAAAGGGTATAGCCCTTTTCATTGGCAGAGGACTCCTTTATCCCCGTCACGGCGGCGGGGTCGGTAGTGCCGTAGGCTGTTGACCAATCGCTGTAGAACTTTCTCCCGCCCACGGTCTTAAAGGCGCGAAGCCTTAAGTTGTAGGTGGTGCCCACCGCAAAGGCGGAGTTATCGTACTTGTAATAGCCGCTTTTGCCGGAAATGTTCTTTGTGCCTGTCCATATCTTATTGGCAGGGTCGTAATACTGGAGCTGATAGCCGTCCGCACCGGTGACGGTGTTCCAGCGCATCACGATGATGTGGATGTTGGCATCCGTACACCGAAGCTTTGCTGGAGCGCTTACTGTGGGTGCTGTTATCTCAAAGGTCTTGACAGCTGTGCCTGTAAATCTTCCGATACCCGTAACAGTCGCCTTTGCCGTGCCGACGGCGGTGTTGCCTGTATATTTCACAGTGAAATCGGTATCCTTCACCAGCACCTCGCCCTTGTATTTCACGGTCACCTCGGGAGCTTTGGCTGTGCCGTCATACACAAGCTTTGCGGTGCAGGAGATATCCGCTCCGGCAATATCGATCAGCTCCGGCTCCTCCTGTTCGCCCTGTTCGCCCTGTTCAGCGCCCTCGCCGGAGATCACAGTCCCTTCATCCGCATTGCCGCCCGCCGCATATGCACCGATCGCTGACGTTACGCACAGCAGCATCACGGCAGAGATAAAGGCTATTAGCCCTTTTGCTTTCTTCAAATAAAGCCCTCCTTGTCTGTTATAAAGGCAACACCGCACGACCCGCGGCTAACGCCTCTGCACATCATCTGCTTGCCAGCTTTCCGTCATATTACCCAAATTCTCCTTGACTTGCGTCAGCAAGCCTGCGTCGAATTTAGGCAATCTGACGAAAAGCTGGAC
>JAFSSS010000014.1 GCA_017450925.1 Ruminococcus sp.
GGCACGCCCCTGCCGCTTCGCGTTTTGGTTTAACACTTTGTTCGTCCCCGCCGACAGCCTATCTTTGCCGCCCGCACACACTTCCGGTCGGCGGCATTGGGTGCAGGGGCACGCCCCTGCCTGCCAGCTTTGTTCTTTTACCTCGCTTGTTCAGTGCTTTACAAGCGCATCGCTTAATACCGCCACTACCTCTTTCATCAGCTCCAGCGGCTTCTGCCCCTTCTCCAGCTGAACGGATATGTACGGCTTCTCTCCCTCCGCAAATCGCAGCCGATTGCCGTATTTGTTTATCAGTGCGCTGATCTGCTCTACCTCCGGCACCGATATGAAAAACAGTACCTTGTCCCCTCGCTGGCTGATCTCCCTTATGCCCAGCCGCGAGGCCGTGTTCCTTACCAGCGCTACATCCACAAGCCCCGTCACACTCGCCGGCGGGTCGCCGTAACGGTCAATAAGCTCATCTATTACATCCCGGCTGTCCTCCTCCGTCACTATCGAAGCTATCCGCCTGTATGCGTCTATCCTCTGCGGCAGATCGGCTATGTAATCCTCCGGGATAAATGCGTTTATGGATATATCCACAAGGCAGTCCTCCGGCGAGTGCGGTACCTCAAGCCCCTGCTGCTCGGCTATTGCCTCGTTCAGCAGCCGCAGATACATATCATAGCCCACAGCCTCCATGTGGCCGTGCTGTCTGGCACTCAAAACCGAGCCCGCCCCTCTGATCTCCAAGTCCCGCATAGCAATGTGAAACCCCGAGCCGAACTGTGTGAATTCTTTTATAGCCGTAAGACGGCGGTTCGCCACCTCTGTCAGCACCTTGCCCCTGCGGAAGGTGAAATAGGCAAAGGCTCTCCTGCTGGAGCGCCCTACACGGCCTCTGATCTGGTGCAGCTGTGAAAGCCCCAGCCTGTCGGCATCCTCGATTATAAGGGTGTTCACGTTTGGAACATCCACGCCCGTTTCTATTATGGTGGTGCATACAAGGATGTCTATCTCCCTGTCTAAAAGCTGCCGCCATACCTCCGAAAGCTCCTGCTCCGACATCTGTCCGTGGGCGGTGCCTATCCTTGCATCCGGCAGCAGCCTCGAAAGCTTCATCACTACCGCCGGGATAGTCTCGATGCGGTTGTTCAGATAATATACCTGTCCGCCGCGGCGCAGCTCCTTGAATATCGCCTGCGCCACCACTCCGTCGTCATGCTCGATGACATAGGTCTGTATAGGCTGGCGATCCTGCGGCGGCTCTTCGATAACAGACATATCCCGCATCCCGGAAAGCGCCATGTTGAGCGTCCGCGGTATAGGCGTTGCCGACAGCGTAAGGATATCCACCCCCTTGAAGGCCTCCTTGAATTTCTCCTTGTGAGCCACTCCGAAGCGCTGCTCCTCGTCGATTATTGCCAGCCCGAGATCCTTGAACTTTACGTCCTTCTGAACAAGGCGGTGAGTGCCGATGACGATATCCACGGTGCCGTTGTTCAGCCCCTTGATGACCTCCTGCTGCTGCTTCGGCGTTCTGAACCGTGAAAGCAGCTCCACCTTCACCGGGAAATGCTCGAACCGCTTGACAGCCGTCTGATAGTGCTGCCACGCCAGTACAGTGGTGGGACACATTATCGCGCACTGCTTTGAGTCCAGCACGCACTTGAAGGCCGCCCTTAATGCCACCTCGGTCTTGCCGAAGCCCACATCTCCGCAGAGAAGGCGATCCATAGGGGCATCCTTCTGCATATCCTCCTTGATCTCGTTTATCGCTCTTAGCTGATCGTCCGTCTCTTGATAGTCAAAGCGCTGTTCAAAGTCGTTCTGCCAGTCGGTGTCGGGAGAAAAGGCAAAGCCCTTTGCCCGCTGGCGCTCGGCATAAAGCTTGGTAAGCTCGTCGGCCATGTCCCTGACCGCCTGCTTGACCCGCGAGCGGGTGCGGTTCCACTCTACTTGATTGAGCTTGTGGAGCTTCACGTTCCCGTCGTCTCTCGGCCCGATGTAGCGCGATACAAGATCCAGCTGTGTAACAGGCACATACAGCACATCCGTGCCCGCGTACTGAATGGAGATATAGTCCTTCTTGACGCCGCTGTTTTCCAGTGTTCTTATGCCTGCGAACCGTCCTATGCCGTACATCGCATGAACGACAAGATCGCCCTTCGAGAGGTCGGAGAGCGAGCCTATCTCCTCGCCCTTCTTGTGCTTGCGCTTTTTCTTCGACAGCGTTACCGAGCGCATCTGTGTGATAAGTGCGCACTTTGCCTCCGGCAGATCAAAGCCGCCGGAGAGGCTTCCGGTGCGGAGCCACACCACTCCCGGAACAAGGGGCGCATCCTCGGACATGACCCGGGCATCAAAGCCGTCGTCCCGGAGATCCTGCGCGATTATCGGCAGCGTCTTCTCCGACCCCGCCAGTATGATGACGCAGTAGCCCGTCCCGGTAAAGCCCTTGATCTCCTCCTCCAGCGTGGAAAGATTTCCGCCCCACACGCCTGTCTGACGGCAGTCGGAGTTTATCAGCTTTTTCAGCTTGATGTCTCCCAGCTGACGCATGAAAGTGTCCATAAAAACGGACTTGAATTTCAGCGCAGACCGAATGATCTCATCAAAGCCCACCGCATATCCCTCAAGGCGCTTGAACATGATGCCGTCCTCGGTGAGCAGGGAGAGATCCTCTCTCAACTGTGCCGTCACGGCTCTGGCGTGTTCAAGACAGTTCTGGTATTCGCTGATGATGCACACGCAGTCCTTTTCCATGTGGTCAAGGACGGTATAAGGCCTGTCATAGGCAAGGGTATAGTATTTATCCAGATTTGTGAGGGTTATGCCCCCTCTGACACATTCAAGGTCCCGGGCAATGTGCTGTCTGATCTTATCGGTCAGCTTGCCGCGGACAGAGGCGGAAAGCGCCTCCAGCCTGCTTTCAAGGCTCTCCCTGTCCGGGAAGATGATCTCCAGCGCCGGAAAGACTGTGATGCTTTCCACGGCATCGGTGCGCCTCTGGCTCTCGGTGTCGAAGTATGCAAGGGTGTCGATCTCGTCGCCCCAAAGCTCCATTCTGACAGGCCTGCTTTCCGATACGGGAAAGATATCAACTATCGACCCGCGTACAGCGAACTGTGCCTGCCCCTCCACCTGCTCGGTGCGGGAATAGCCTGCGGCAATAAGCCGGCGTGTCAGCTCCTCAAGGCTTATCTCGCCCCCCTGCTTGAGCGCAAAGGAATACTCCCTTAGCTTCTCCGGCGGAACGGTGGCCTGCATCACCGCCTCTGCCGATGCGGCGATTATCCTGCATTTCCCCTCTGTGAGCTTTGAAAGCGCCTCGATGCGCTTATGCTCATACTCCCGGGAGATCCCCTCCATGAAAGCAAAGTTGAGATCCTTGGCAGGGAAGAGGCAGGCAGTCTCACTTCTCGACAGCTCGTTTATGTCCGACACCAGCCGCGTACAGGCCGCCTCGTCGTCGCAGATCACCAGTATCTGCCTCTGTGCCGACATTTCCAGTGCAAGCAGTGCCTTGTGGATGTTTGAAACTCCCGTTACCGCGCAGGGCGTATAGCCTCCGTCAAGGGTGCGCTTCAGATCGCGGTAAAAGGGGAGTGAGGAGCATATTTGTGAGAATATATCCATAGCTGTTATTCCTCTCGGCCGTCAGTTGAACTTGTTCATCGCATCGCCTGTCTTCCCCTGCAGGATCAGCTCCGCCGCCGGCAGGACGTTGGCGAATACGCCGGAGAGCTTTTCTCTCTCCTCGTCGGTGAACCTGCCCAGCACCCAGTCCTTCAGATCATAGTCCGGGTGGGGCTTCTTGCCTATCCCTATCTTGATTCGGGGAAAGTCCTCGCTGCCGCAGCATTCGATTATGCTCTTCAAGCCGTTGTGGCCTCCGGCAGAGCCCTTTCGCCGTATGCGCATCACGCCCACGTCCAGCGAGATGTCGTCAAATATCACCAGCACGTTCTCTATAGGTATCTTGTAGAAGCTCATAGCCTGCGCTATCGCCTCGCCGCTAAGGTTCATAAAGGTCTCCGGCTTCATCAGCAGGCATTGCTTGCCCCCCACCGATGCCACCGCGGTTTTCGCCTTGAATTTGTAGGTGTTCACCGACACCCCCAGCTTTTCCTCTATCGCCGACATAGCCATGAACCCCGCATTGTGCCGGGAACGCTCATAGTCGATGCCGGGATTACCCAGCCCCGCGATGATGAACTCCGGCTTGCCGCCCTGCGGCTCCTCTTTCTTTGATATACGGTCAAACACATCCCAAATGCTCATAAAAACTCTCCTTAAAATACATCAACGCACAATAACCCCGTCTCGGTACAAGACGGGGTGTTGTTTTTGGGGCTATTTTATTATAGCATAGATTTTGGGGTTTGTCAAACTATTCTTTTACATGATCATATCTTATGCTTTGACTTATATACTCAGCGAAAGATAAACTACATTTATTTACGAATGATAATTGATTGGTATGACAAAGCATTGAAAGCAAATTTGACTGCGTTAACCGGATACTCAACAGTACCCCTTTCATCTAACGGGTCACTAAATATGAGTGTACTATTATCTTTATCATACCCAATGAGAACCATACACTGTTCATTTTCGGGGAAAATGATCGTAAAGTTGCCTTCTGCGCTCCATATCGCATCTTTGCCCCGATCTTTCATCCCAACAGTGCCCCAAATTATTACAGGGCATCCGTTATCTATTTCAGTATAAAAATCATCAAAGTTGTTTTTCAGCATATTCTGTTCAACAGTATAATCGGATATTTTATTCGCTGCTAAATAATCATCGATCGTTTTTTTCAGCACCGGGCTGTAGCATCCGTATGAATTAACTGTTTCTCTTGGATCACCGCAAAAATAATCATTCGGATTTACCCACAGCGCTGTTGAATCTGCCGGACGTTTCGACATTGGCAAATAATCCAAAAGATCCGTTTTATCACACTTGATCCCATAGTAGTTCAGAACGATGGCTGCTGATGTGATTTCGCTTCCGTTCGGAAGCTCCGGATTCTGCTGGATATTTTTTACCGGAAGAACAACTCTTGACTCTTTGACATCAGGCTTAACATCAGACGACATTTCTTCTGTGTTCTCTGAAGAATCATCTTTTATAGCTATTGATTCATTTTCCTGTGATGATACTATCTCGTTTTGTGTCGATGCTTCTGACACTTCTACAGCTTTGCTCGATGCAGCCAGTCCCGCCGACGAATTTCCGCTGTCCCCGCAGGCGGCGAGCGAAAATGCCATTAATGCCGCAAGAGCGGCGGCTATTCGTTTCTTCATAATAATTCCTCCCAACTTTTAGTACTTATAAGTACTACCAATCACATTATACTATGAAAGTATGCTAAAGTCAATAGTACCGAACGGTACTAACCTAAAATCGGTAAACCGACTAAATGTGGGAGATGAATTTTGTGTATTTTTCAAGACTGCGAGACCTGCGCGAGGACAAGGACATGAACCAGACCGAGGTGGCAAAACTTCTTTTTACAAGTCAGACCGTCTATTCCCGCTACGAGCGCGGGGCGTTGACTATCCCAGTGGAGCATCTTCTTATCCTTGCTGATTTCTACGGCGTTTCCACCGACTACATCCTGGGGCGCACCAACCGCAAGGAGGCTTATCCGGAATGAGCCGATGAAAAAATTTACCCGCTTTCACGATATGTTCACAAAGCTGTGTTATAATAGGTAAAGAAATAACTGTGACAGGAGCTGATATTATGCCAAAAATGCTGGTCGTAGATGACGAGATCAGGATACGGATGATAATCAAGGAGTATGCCGAGTTCAACGGCTTTGAGGTCGTTGAGGCCGAGGACGGCATGGATGCCGTTTCAAAGGTCAAGACCCAGGATTTCGATATCATCATCATGGATATTATGATGCCCAAGCTGGACGGCTATTCCGCCTGCAAGGAGATAAAAAAGATCAAAGAGATACCCGTTATCATGCTCTCTGCCCGGGGCGAGGAGTACGATAAGCTCTTCGGCTTCGAGATCGGCGTGGATGACTATGTGGTCAAGCCCTTTTCTCCCAAGGAGCTTATGGCAAGAGTAAAGGCTGTCATGAACCGTGCAAAAAGCTCCCAGAAGCAGGAGGATGTCATCACCTACGAGGGGCTGTGCATCAACTTCACCGCCCGCGAGGTGACTATCGACGGCGAAAAGGTGGCAATGACCCCCAAGGAGTATGATCTGCTGTTCTATCTGGTGAAGAATATGAACATCGCCCTCTCCCGCGAAAAGCTCCTTGAGGAGGTATGGGGCTTTGACTTCTACGGCGACGACCGCACCGTGGATACCCACATCAAAATGCTAAGAAACAGCTTAGGACCTTACCGCAATCTTATCGTCACATTGAGAGGAATGGGTTACAAGTTTGAAAAGATCAGATAAGTCCGACCGCAAGACCCGGCATTCGCTCAGGTATTACGTCTCCTGCTATTTCGTTATCCTTACCGTGATAATCATCGTCCTGCTGTGGGTGTTCCAGTATTTCTTCCTTGCACGCTATTACCGCTCCGCAAGGATAAGGGCTATCAGCAACGTGGGAAATATACTGGTGGAGTCCTACCGGCAGGGCGAGATCGAGGCAGGCATGAAGCGCGCCGCCTTTGACAACGGTATGTGCATCGTCGTTACCGACTCAAAGGGAAGCCTTATAAGCGGCGAGAATAATCTCGGAAGCTTTTCCTATTTCATGCAGGATATGTTCAAGACCACCGGCTATTATATGCATCAGCTAAGAGAGGAGCTTAATTCCTCCGGCAAGGAGGAGCTTACGAAGATCAAGAAGAATGACTCTCTCAAATCCGAGGAGATCATCTATTGCCGCAGCTTTACCGACGGCAGCACCGTCCTCTATCTCTATATCGAGGCCTCGGTCGAGCCGGTGGACTCTACCGTAAGCATCATCCGCGAGCAGCTGGTGTATATTACCATAATCATCGCCGAGCTGGCCTTTATCATCACCCTGTTCATTTCAAAGCGCCTCTCCGACCCTATCGTGAACCTTACCAGCAAGGCCAAAAAGTTTGCCGACGGCGACTTCGATGTGAAGTTCGAGGAGGGCGGCTATAAGGAGATCACCGAGCTTTCGCAGGTGCTGGATAAGGCCGAGGACGAGATCGGCAAGGTCAACAAGCTCCGCACCGATCTGATCGCAAACATCTCTCACGACCTTAGAACACCTCTGACCATGGTCAAGGCCTATGCCGAGATGATACGCGACCTTTCCGGCGATGACCCCGTCAAGCGCGGCGAGCATATCGGAATCATCATCGACGAGGCCGACAGGCTCTCAAATCTCGTGAACAATATCTTAGAGCTTTCCAAGCTGGAGAGCGGGAATATGGAGCTTCACTGGCAGGAGTTTTCAGTCCACGACAAGATACACGATATCCTCACCCGCTATACTCTGCTTATCGAGGAGCAGGGCTATGACATCGCCTTTGAGCCCGACGAGGACAGAACAGTCTGCGCCGACCCCGACAAGCTGGATCAAGTTATCTATAACTTCATCAACAACGCCATAAACTACAGCGGCGAGCAGAAGCGCATCCGCATCCGTCAGATAAACCGCGAGGAATGCACCCGCATCGAGGTTGAGGACAACGGCAAGGGCATCTCAAAGGAGCTGCTGCCGAAGGTCTTTGACCGCTACTACCGGGGCGAAAAGGTAAAGCGGGACATCGTCGGCACCGGCCTCGGCCTGTCGATCTGCAAGGAGATACTCAAGCGCCACAGCTTTGCCTTCGGCGTCCAGTCGGAGGAGGGCAAGGGCTCGACCTTCTGGTTCGAGATACCCGTTACGAAGTCCAAGACAGACAAACCGAACAGCGGGAAAAATAAAGAATAAAGAATAAAGAAA
>JAFSSS010000002.1 GCA_017450925.1 Ruminococcus sp.
AGCGCGCGGTCAAGCCTCGCGCCAGAGGCTTGCGGGGTCAAGGGGCAGCGCCCCTTGCAGGGCGTGGGACAGCGTCCCACTCGGCGCGATAGCGACGACCCGGCGCTGCACAAAAAAACAAAAGGGCATAAAAGTGAAATCCGACTTCAACAGCAATGAGGACACACCAAATTGCAGCGCCGGAAAAGCCACCCTCCCGCACTCGCAGGAAACAGCAAGGGAGCGAAGCGACCGCGCGCATTTCCGTCCGGTGACGAACCAAAGCATAGCGCAAACATGGCTTATACGATTGTAGGCGGCGAGCTGGACGATGTGTTAAACCTGCGTGCGCCGCCCCGTTTGGGGGCTTTCCAGTCGTCTCCAAGCCCCTTCGGAATGCAAACTATTTCAAAGTGTGGGAACAGCTCAAGCCAACGTGAGAGAGCATCTAACGAGCCTCGGTCGAAAGAATGCGAGCGTCCCACGTCACATCACGAAAAGCCGCACGGACGCGGCACAACAACTACATCACGAAACCAACCCAAGCCCCCCAGAGGGGGGCGCAGCGTGAACTAAAAAGGGCGCGGAGCGTGAAATAAGAAGGTGGATTTATGTCAGATACCCCTATCAGCGATTTTGTCAGGAGCTACAACGAGAGCGGCACCGTCCGTATGCATATGCCCGGTCACAAGGGGCACCCCCTCTTGGGCCCCGAAGTGCTGGATATAACCGAGATCAAAGGCGCCGACTTCCTGTTTGAGGCAGAGGGCATTATCCGTAAGAGTCACGGCAGGGTGAACGAACTCTACGGATCAATGCGGTCTCTCTTCTCGACAGAAGGCTCCTCGCTTTCGATCAAGGGTATGCTCGCCGCCGCAAGAGCTTTCCTCGGTGCCGATGCTAAATTTGCCTCCGCCCGGAACTGCCACCGCGCTTTCCTCAACGGCTGCATCCTGCTCGGTATCGACCCGGTCTGGATCTTTCCCGGGAAAACCTCAACATCGGTCTGCGCCTCCGAGGTGACCCCTGCGGACGTTGCACGGGCTCTTGACGCTGACCCGATGATAAAGGCGGTATATATCACCTCTCCCGATTATTTCGGAAATATGTCGGATATCCGCGGGATAGCAGAGGTGTGTCACAGCCGCGGGGCGCTGCTGCTGGTGGATAATGCTCACGGCGCTTATCTGAAATTCGCCGGCGAGGGGCTGCATCCTCTTGACCTCGGAGCGGACATCTGCTGCGACTCTGCGCACAAAACGCTCCCTGCTCTGACCGGGGCGAGCCTGCTGCACATTTCAAAGGGTGCGCCGGACTGGCTGGCGGAACACGCGGCCGCAGAGATGTCGCTGTTTGCCTCCACAAGTCCGAGCTATGTGATAATGCAGAGCATCGAGCGGTGTATGCATGAACTGAAAAACGGTCTTGCCGAGGGGATAAGGGACTGCTGCCGGCAGGTCTCGGAATGCCGTAAAAGGCTGGTGGCTGCGGGCTTTGAGCTTATCGGTGACGAGCCCATGAAGCTTACCGTTTCGGCGGCGGCAAAGGGTTACACCGGCGAGGAGCTTGCGGGATATCTCCGGGAGCATAATATAGAGCCGGAGTATGCGGACAGGCTTTATGTGGTGCTTATGCCCTCGCCCTTTAACCGTCCCGGAGAGCTTTTGGCGGTGACCTCGGCGCTGGAGGCGCTGCCCGGCCGTGGGGCGGCGGTCATATGCGATGACCCGGTCATCACTGTGCCTAAGAAGGCAATGTCCCCGCGCGAGGCGTATTTCCGGCCTTTCAGCCGCATTGCGGTCGAAGAGGCAGAGGGCAGGGTCTGTGCCAGAACGGCTATGTCCTGTCAACCGTCCGTACCTGTTATCGCGGGGGGAGAGGTCTTCGACAAAAAAATTATAAAAATTCTGAAAAACTATGGAATTTTCTTTGCAGATGTGATAGAATAGAATAAGGCATAGGCTAAGTGCGGCCTTACTCTTTTTCGGAGGTAATGATATGAAGCTTGTATATGCGATAGTAAACGACGACGATACATACGCGGTCAGCAAGGAGCTGCAAAAGCACGGCATCAGAGCCACGAAGCTGGCATCCACCGGCAGCTTTCTTTCAAGGGGGAACACCACCTTTATGATCTGCTGCAAGGATGACGAGGTTGAAACGGTCATCGAAAGCTGCCGCAGCCACTCCCGCAGGCGCAAGCAGGTGGTATCGGCAAGCACGATCTCGGAGGGGACGATGAGCCTCGGGCAGCCGGTAGAGGTAACTATCGGCGGAGCGACGATCTTTGTCACCGACATCGAGAGATTTGAGCAGGTCTGACATGAAGCTTTATTCAAACGAAGAGAACAAGCGGCTGATCTCGCTTTTGACCGCCAAGGGGCGAGAGCCTCACTCGGTGATAATCACCGGCGAGAGGGGCTCCGGGCGCAGGACGCTGGGGAAATACTTAGCGGCAGCGCTGATGTGTGAAAGGCGCTCCGGCGAGCCCTGCGGGGTCTGCAAGAGCTGCCGTATGCTGGAGGACGGAAATCATCCCGACTTCATCACGGCTAAGGCCAACGAAAACGGCAACTATAAGCTGGACGACATACGGGCACTGGTATCGGACTCGGTCATCAAGCCCAACGAGGGGGATCTCAAGGTCTATATGATACCGGAGCTTGACCGCTCGGTGAACACGGCGGTGCCGGTACAGAACGTACTGCTGAAATTCATTGAGGAGCCGCCCGACCACTGTGTTATCATACTTACGGCGGCGACCAAGGAGATATTTCTTCCCACGGTGATATCCCGGTGCATAACTCTCGGGACGCAGCGCTGCCGCCGAAGCGATGCGGAGCAGTGGCTGACGGTACAGGGCGGCTACGGACAGGATGACATAATCCGGGCGGTGAGCTGCTGCGGCGGGAATTTCGGGCGGTGTCTTGAATTTCTCAACGGCAAGGAGCTGCCCTTGGCCTTTGAATGTGCTAAGGCGGTCTCGGCGGGGATGCTCCGCAGGGACGAATATCTTATCCTTAAAGGGCTTTTCATGTGCGACGGCCAAAAGGCGGTACTGCGGCAGGCGCTGGTCTTTCTGTCGGAGATACTGCGGGGGGCTTGTCTTATCAGTCTTGGAGAGAAGCCGGAGGACTGCTGCTTTGAAAACGGAGCGGAGCAGCTTGCCGCCTCTCTCGGCAGCGGCAGGAGCCAAGAGCTTTACCGGCTGATGACCGACTACATCGGGCGGCTGGACGCAAACTGCAATCAGTCTCTGACCGTCAACTCGCTGACGGGGGAGATATTTGTCAGACTGTAAGCAGCATTCAATGCACAATTCTTACATTATACAGATAGACGGAGGTCAAGTATGTTAAAGATAATCGGAGTAAGGTTCAAGTCGGTGGGGAAGATATATTATTTCGACCCCGCGGGACTGGATATAAAAATGGGTGACAAGGTCATCGTGGAGACCGCAAGAGGCGTTGAGTGCGGAGATGTGGCTCTCACCGACAGGGAGATAGACGAGACAAGGTTTTCAAGCCCGCTGAAGAAGGTCATCAGAGTGGCCACAAAGCAGGACTTCGCACAGATCGAGCGCAACAAGAAAAAGGAGGCAGAGGCCTTTGAGATCTGCCAGCAGAAGATCGCCGCTCACAAGCTGAAGATGAACCTTATAGAGGTGGAGTGTACCTTTGACAACAGCAAGCTGCTGTTCTACTTCACCGCCGAAAACAGGGTGGATTTCAGAGAGCTTGTCAAGGATCTGGCTTCGGTGTTCCGCACAAGGATAGAGCTGCGGCAGATAGGCGTAAGGGACGAAGCCAAGATGCTGGGAGGCCTCGGCATCTGCGGACAGCCCTTCTGCTGCTCACGGTTTTTGGGAGAGTTCCACCCGGTGTCAATAAAAATGGCAAAGGAGCAGTCGCTTTCGCTCAATCCCACGAAGATCTCCGGCACCTGCGGGAGACTTATGTGCTGTCTGAAATACGAGCAGGACAGCTACGAGGAGCTTTACCGCACCACTCCGAAGGCAGGGTCGGTAGTCAAGACGGCAGAGGGCAAGGGCATCGTGGAGGATGCCAACCTTCTGACGGGCAAGCTAAGGGTCAAGATAGACAAGAGCGACAACGTCATCACCGTGAGCAAGGACGAGGTCGAGGTCATCAAGGCTGGTGTGGAGCGCGTGAGCAGAAACGAAATGAAAGCCCTCAAGGGACTGGAGGACAACTGACCGCGGCTTTGTGCGGAGCGCTGCAGGCTGCAACGTAATAACAGAAAGGGAGCAGATACATGATACGGTTTAAGAACGGCAATGTGCTGACTATGGACGGCGGCTGCGCTGTTGAGAGCAAGGAAGTATGGGTCGAGGGCGACAGGATATGCTTTGTGGGCAAGCCCACGGACGAGCAGCTAAAGGCTGCGGTATTTGAGAGGGAATTCGATCTGGACGGAGACCTGCTGATGCCGGCCTTAAAGAACGCCCACACTCACTCGGCGATGACCTTTCTGCGGTCATACGCGGACGATCTGCCTCTGCAGCAGTGGCTGTTCGACAGGGTCTTCCCGCTGGAGGCAAAGCTGACTGGAGAGGACGTTTACTGGTTCGCACGGCTGGCGATACTGGAATATCTGACGAGCGGTGTTTCTGCCAGCTTTGATATGTATTTCAAGCTGGACGACTATGTAAAGGCGAACATCGACAGCGGGTTCAGAACTGTAATGTGCCACGCGGTATCGGGGCCGGGAGAGAGAGTAAAGGAGGTCGAGGAGTGCTATCTGAAATTCAACGGGATGCACCCGCTGATCGGCCTGCAGCTGGGCTTCCACGCAGAATACACTGCAAGCTATGAGCTTATGGAGAACCTCGGGGGGCTGGCGGAAAAGTACAAGGCGCCGGTGTCGATGCACAGCTCGGAGACAGACAGCGAGGTAGCGGACTGCATAAAGCGCTGGGGCAAGACGCCCACACAGCTGTTTGACAGTCTGGGGCTTTACAACTACGGCGGCTCGGCCTATCACTGCGTACACGTTACGGAGGAGGACGAGCGGATACTGGCAGAGCGCGGGGTATGGGTGGTAACGAACCCCTGCTCGAATGCGAAGCTGATAAGCGGCACAGCCCCCATTGCGGAAATGGATCGCAGGGGCATAAGGCTGGCTATCGGAACTGACGGCCCTGCCTCGAACAACGCGCTGGATATGTTCAGAGAGATGTATCTGCTGTCGGTGCTGCAGAAGCTGAAGGAGGCAGATGCCACTGCTATGCAGCCGGAGAGGATACTTGAAATGGCCTGCCGAGGCTCGGCGCTTGCCATGGGGCTTGACGACTGCGACTGCATTGCACAGGGCAAGCAGGCAGATCTGATAGTTATAGACATGAAGCGGCCGAATATGCAGCCGGTACACAACATCCCGAAGAACCTTATCTACAGCGGCTCAAAGGAGAACGTGAGGATGACAATGGTAGCGGGAAAGGTAAGGTATCTTGACGGAGAGTTTTTCGTAGGCGAGGACGCCGAGAGGATATACGCCAAGTGCAACGAACACACACAGGAACTGATAAAGAGATAAAGCAAAACGGGCTGTCGGGTGACAGTCCGTTTTTTTGTACATTTTATACTGCCGTATCAGTTGGCAGGCTGTTTAACGCCTTTCATGGTAAGGGAGATGCGTTTCTTTTTCACATCCACCGAAAGGACTCTGACCTTAACTATCTGGCCGACCCTGACGGCATCGAGGGGATGCTTGATGAAGCGGTCGGCAAGCTGGGAGACGTGGACGAGGCCGTCCTCGTGGACGCCGATATCGACGAAGGCGCCGAAGTCGATGACATTGCGGACGGTACCCATAAGCTCCATGCCCTCCTGCAGGTCGGAAAGCTCCATGACATCGCCGGAGCGCATAAGTGGAGGCGGCAGCTCGTCACGGGGGTCACGGCCGGGCTTCATCAGCTCGGAGATGATATCCCGGAGGGTGGGAACGCCTATGCCAAGCTCCTCGGCGAGGGTCTTAACGCCCAGCTTATCGGCGCGGTCGGTCAGTTCGGAGAGGCTGCCGATATCGGAGGGGGCATAGCCGCACTTTTCGAGCAGCAGCTTTGCGGCGGCGTAGCTTTCGGGGTGGACGGCGGTATTATCGAGGGGGTTCTTACCCTCTCTTACTCTTAGGAAGCCGGCGCACTGCTCGAAGGCCTTAGCGCCGAGCTTGCTTACCTTGAGAAGCTGCTTGCGGTCGGTGAAGGCGCCGTTCTCCTCGCGGTAGGCGACGATATTTTTCGCAACGGCGGCATTGATGCCGGCGATATAGGACAGGAGGGAATGGGAGGCAGTATTGAGGTCAACGCCGACGGAGTTGACGCAGTCCTCGACGACGCCTGTGAGAGCCTCGTCCATACGCTTGGGGGGCATATCGTGCTGATACTGGCCGACGCCTATAGCCTTGGGGTCGATCTTGACCAGCTCAGCGAGGGGATCCTGCAGGCGGCGGGCTATTGAGACTGCGGAGCGCAGCGAAACATCGTAATCGGGGAACTCCTCGGCGGCCAGCTTAGAGGCGGAATAGACAGAGGCTCCTGCCTCGGAGACGACGATATAGCTCACGCCCTGCACCTCTCTGACGATCTCGGCCACGAGTGCCTCGCTCTCACGGGAGGCGGTGCCGTTGCCTATAGCGACGTTTTCAACGTTATTTTTCTTTATCATACGGATAAGCTTGGTCTTGGCATCTGCGGTCTGATTTTTGGTATTGATATAGACGATGCCGGTATCGAGTACCTTGCCTGTTCCGTCAACGACGGCCAGCTTACAGCCGTGGGCGTAGCCGGGGTCGAGGCCGAGGGTGATCTTACCCTTTACGGGGGGCTGCATCAGCAGCTGGTGGAGGTTCTCCTTGAACACCTTGATAGCGCTTTCCTGTGCCTTTTCGGTAAGCTCGGAGCGTATCTCGTTTTCGACAGAGGGATAGATAAGGCGCTTATAGCTGTCGGTGCAGGCGGCCTCAACGAGCTGGGAGCAGCGGCCTGTTCCCTTTGAATAGCGTGAGACGCAGGCACGCTCGCCGGCGCCCTCGTTCAGCTCTACCGACACCTTCAGAGCGCCCTCCTTTTCGCCGCGGTCGATAGCGAGGATCCTATGTCCTGCGATACGGGAGACGGGCTCGGAGAAGTCATAATAGTTTTCATAGACGGTCTCGGCGGTCTCGTCGGCGGCCTTGGAGGTGACCCTTCCCACCTGCATGAAGAGGGTGCGGAGGTACTTTCTAAGCTCGGCGTTATCGGAGACATCCTCGGCTATGATATCCATAGCGCCCTGCAATGCCTCCTCGGGGCTGCTGACACCCTTTTCGGTATCCACATACTTCGCGGCCTCGGCATCGGGGTCGGCGGCGGGAGACTGCTCCATCAGCAGCTGTGCCAGCGGCTCCAGCCCCCTTTCCCTTGCCACGGAGGCGCGGGTACGGCGCTTGGGCTTATAGGGGCGGTAGATATCCTCCACCTCAACAAGCACGGTGGCTTTATTGATCGCCTCCATTAGCTCGTCGGTCATCTTGCCCTGCTCGGTGATCGAATTGATGATCTCCTGCTTGCGCTTTTCGAGATTGCGCAGATAGTTCAGTCTGTCATATATCAGACGGAGGGTCTGGTCGTCCAGCGAGCCGGTGACCTCCTTGCGGTAGCGGGCGATGAACGGTATCGTTTTGTCGTCGTCGATCAAGGCAACGGTGTTGTCGATCTGCTCCTGGCGCAGGCCGAATTCTTTGGCGAGGATCTCGTTGATGTTCATAGGGGTGTTCCTTTCTTTTGCTTTTTGGGGGAGATGTATAGGCGGATATTATCCGCCTATACGCCTATACGCCGAGAAAACGGCACCTCTGCCCTCGGGCGAGATACCGTTTTCCGCATCATTCGTAAGCTATGCGGGCACTGTTCAAGCTTTCCAGAGGCCGTGGAGATTGCAGTAAGCATAGACTGCCTCGACTGCTTCATCCACAAGAGTGAACACGGCAGCGGGGGGATCTCCGGCCTTGAGAAATCTGAAATACAGTCCCTTATCCGTTTTGACTGCGACCCACTCGATGAGATGCTCGGCGGTCATGGGGTGAGCGACACTGCCCACCTTGACATAAGCCTTGCCGTCCTTGACCTCGAGAATGGGAACGTGCTTTTCGCGGGCAGCATCGGTGGTGCCGGCGTTAAGCTCCTTGAGTTCCGTGTTCTCGCCCGAGATAAGGGCGAGGACGTTTTTTTCGCTAAGGTAGAATTTCTGATCCATGTAAATGACCTCCTTTGTATTTGATCCTGTTACATACTATTATATAGTAAAACGGACAAAATGTCAAGGAGGTTCAAGGGAGGATATCAAACACTTAGGCGGCGAAGCTTTTCAACTGCGGTCTTTACTGCGGTGATGATATGCTCCGTATCGGCGTCGGTGAGATCATGGGATATGGACAGGCGCAGTGAGCCTTTGACATACCCGGGAGGGGTGCCTATCGCGGTGAGGACGTGGGAGGGTGCGTCGGTGCCGGAGGTGCAGGCGGAGCCGCCGGAGGCACTGATGCCCTGCATATCCAGCATAAGGACGAGGCTCTCGCTCTCCAGTCCGGCGAAGGAGATGTTCACATTTCCGGCGAGGCGGTTTTCGCGGCTGCCGTTGAGGCGGCTGTCGGGTATCTCGAGGAGGGCATCTATTAGGCGGTCGCGGTGAGCGGCCATGCGGGCATTCTTTTCGTCAAGCCCCTCAAGGCTTTCAGTAAGAGCCTCGGCCAGTGAAACGATCTGCGGCAGGGGCTCGGTACCGGCGCGGCGGCCGTACTCCTGCGGGCCGCCTATGATATAGGGAGGCAGAGATATCCCCTGCCGGACATACAGTCCGCCGACACCCTTCATGGCTCCGAACTTATGGCCGGAGAATGAGAGCATATCCGCGCCGAGGGCTTTTACATCAATTGCGATATGCCCTGCTGCCTGAACGGCATCGGTATGAAGGAGGACTCCCCTTTCGCGGCAGACGGCGGCGATCTCACGCACCGGCTGGAGCGTGCCGATCTCGTTATTGGCAAGCATAATGCTCACAAGGCAGGTATCGTCCGTGAGGGCGGCGGCGACCTGTGAAGCGGTCACAAAGCCCTCGCTGTCCGGGGGGAGGTATGTGACGGTGAAGCCCTGCTTTTCCAGCGCCTTACAGCAGTTCAGCACCGCATGATGCTCCATAGCGGTGGTCACTATATGCCGTCTGCCCTGCTCTGCTCCGAGGACTGCGGCGGCGCGGAGGGCGTGGTTATCCGACTCGGTGCCGCCGGAGGTGAAAACTATCTCCCTTGCATCGGCGCCGAGAGCGGCGGCTGTCCTGCGGCGGGCGGCAAGCAGCGCCGAGGCTGCGTTCATGCCCATTGTATGGACAGCAGAGGGATTGGCATAATCGGTGCGGAAATAGGGCATAGCTGCCGCAAGGGCGCGCTCGCTCACCGGCATGGAGGCGGCATTATCGGCGTATATACGTTTCCTATTATTAAGCTGCTCTGCGGCCGCGCGGGCGGCGGGGGGGATATTCGGTTTAGGCGTTATGCTCATTCTGTTCATTCCTTACATGGTCGGTATCGGGCAGGGACGAGGTCTGACGAGGGAAGGATATGCTGCTTTCATTATTCCTCCGGGATAAGCTCGATGTAGTAGGGACAGATATTCTCATAGCTGCCGTCCTTCATACGGTAGCCGCCGGGGACGGTTCCAAGCTGTGTAAAGCCCAAGCGCTCGTAAAGATGACGGGCGGACAGATTGGACTCGACCACTGCATTGAACTGCAGCACGCGAAAGCCAAGCTCACGCGCCTGCCGGATGCAGTCAACCACCAGCATACTGCCGATATGCTGGCCGCGGCAGGCGGCGAGAACGGCATAGGAGGCGTTGCAGATATGTGAGCAGCGTCCTACGTTATTGGGGTGGAGGATATAGAGCCCCACCACCCTGCCGAGGTCGTTCTCGGCGACGGCGGTATAGCTTTGAGAGGCGAAGAACTCGGCGGCGGACGTCGGGGTCAGCAGCTCCTCCTGCGGGAAAGCGTTGCCCTCCTCCACCACCTCGTTCCAAATTGCTGTCATCTGTTCAAGGTCGGCGGGGGCGTATTGTCTTATTTGCATTGCAGTGATACTCCTTTACATTGCATCGCCGCGAGGGACAATGCATTAGCTGATAGTTGATAATGGATAGTGAAAGGAGCGCCCTTGGCGCGTTATGTCCATTCGGGCGCGGCAGAAAGTGCGTAAACACGCAGCGTACATTATCTGAACGATCTGCGGCATCCGGACGGACATGATGCGCCCTGCGGGCGATCCTTTCATTGTCAGCTGTCCATTATCAACTGTCAACTGTATTTTGTCGTTTGCTGTCCTGTTCTATTTGAACTGGCTGTTCACCCACTTGATGATGTTGGGGATGCCGCTTGTGCCGCGCTTTGAGATGAAATCGCGGATGCACCGGGCGGAGCTGTAGCCGCCCTCAAGCGCCTCCTTGGCATCGCCGGTGCCGGGGTAGCGGTCAAAGAACTGGGGATAGAGGGGGCCGTACTGGGCGGAAAGACTGTCCAGTTTTTCGGACAGTTTATCCTTGGCGTAGTCGCCCTCGGAGAGCTTTTCGAGGCGGTCGAGGTAATCGGTACGGAAGGCCTCGTTGGTCATCAGATAGGCAAAGCAGAGGACGGCGGGGTTATTGGTGCCCATATCGAGCAGACCCTTGGGCTTATAGTTATCCTCCTTGATCGTATTGGTGCGGACATCCTGCGAGCCGGAGACACCGCCGAACTCAAGGTCATAGAACATAAATCTCCAGCGGCCGTCGGCGTAGGGGTTGGAGTCGTCGGTCTCGGAGGTCTTCCACATTGACCAGTTCTTGCCCGGCCAGTCCCACTTGTTGTTTATCCACACCTCGGTGAGGAAGTAGTCGCGGCAGCTTTCGATATCCACCAGCTTGGCGAACTCGTCGTAATCCTTCTGATCGGCGAGGGTCTTATGGGACTTGAAGAAATCCAGCAGGGGCTGGAAGTAATAGGTCTCCTTTTCGCCCTCGGGAAGCTCACCCTCGTCCAGCTTATAGCCGAGCTTGAGAGCCTCGGCATCGCCCTTATAGACTAATACCTTATTGTTATCGACTCCGTAGTGATCCTCGAAATAGTTATCGGAATAATCCTCCTCGAGGACATAAAGCCCCCAGTACTCGCCATTGAGATAGACAACGCAGGGGCGTGAGGCCTTGGTGGTGCAGTCCATATTTTGGGACAGCTGCTGCCAATAGGTATCATTGAACTTTGCGGAGAAGGCGGTATTTCCGCCTGCGCGGAGGACGAGGGTCTTAAATGAAGTGATATCCTCGCCGGCGGTATTTTTCAGTCCTGCAAAGACGGGAGCCTCAAAGCGGGAGGCGCCGTAGTCCTTGCGGGCGTAGAGGCGGAGACCCTTGATAAGGTCGGAGCGGGAATAATTTCCTTGGACACGGATGCCGCAGTCCTGAGAAATGACGGTCTTGGTGCCGTCGGGAGAGAACTCAAAGAACTCGGCGTGGGCGGGGCGCTCCCATTCACGCCCCTTCTGCTTATAGTTAGCGTCGGCCTTACGGGCGGTCTCGGGCTCAAAGGCGGCGCCCTCGGCTATGATCTCGGGGAGACTCTTATCGAAGATATCGCCCTTGACGTAGATGCCGTGGTCTAGCGAGAAGAAGTCGTCGTAATTCACGGACAGTGACACTACAGAGAGGGATGTACCCATAGCCTTACAGCTTTCGGCGAGGCCTTGGATATGCTCCTCCTCGGTGCCGATGAAGTAGGTATTGGAGAAGGCTTTTGTAACGGTGCCGTCCTCCATTTCGGCGCAGGCGCGGATGACGGTACACTTATCCACGGCGCTGTCGGAGGGGGGAGCTATCTTACACTTAAAGCCTCGGGAGGCGAAATCGACCTCGTTGAAATTGCCGGAGATAAGGGTGGTATCCACGGCGGAGACCACGTTTTTATCGCCGTCGCGCTTATCGACACTGACCGCGGCCTCGTACTTTATGCGGGTGTCGCTGGAGCGGGGGTCGGAGCCGTCAAGGGTATAGTAGATCGTGCCGCCGTCCTTTGAGGAAAGCTCTATGGACTGTTTATCCTTATAGACGCCGCCGGCCTTGGAGAAGGTTATCTCGGAGGCATTCTCCTTAAATGCCGGAGGGGTATAACTGTCCGAAGCTTTGGACTCGTCCGCTTTAGAGGAGTTAGTTTCCTCGGCTGCGGAGGCATCTGTTTTTGAGTCCTCTGATGCTTGAGACGAAGAAGCATCGGGTTTTGAGGAGGAGGCGCTGTCGGACTTGGAGGAGCTGTCGCCAGCGGCGCAGCCCGAGAGCATCAGGAGGGCGCAGAGGGCGGAGAGTAATCGTTTACTTTTCATAATGGGGAACTCCTTTCGTGGATATCCATACATTCCTTTTTGATTGTAGCACATTTATATTGAAATTGCTATAGGATATTTTTGCTATATATAAGTATATTGACGGTTTTTCTGTGAAACTATTGCAAAATCGGGTGGAGTGGGTTATACTATAGGAGTAGCCTTTGTTTGCTTAGGGCGGCGGGGGTGCGGGGTGTCGGTTATGTTTGGGCTCCGGCTTTGTGGTTCTGTGAACGGAAATACGCGCGGTCGCTTTGCTCCTTTGCTGTTTCCTGCGGGTGCGGGAGGACGGCTTTTTCCGGCGCTGCATTTTGTTTGTCCCCGTTACTTGGGATGTGACCTCCTGCTGCTGCGGCCTTTCGGTTCTTTGTGCAGCGCCGGGTTGTCTCGCTTTCGCGAGCCAAGTGGGACGCTGTCCCACACCCTGCAAGGGGCTCTGCCCCTTGACCCCGCAAGCCTCTGGCGCGAGGCTTGACCGCGCGCTTTTTAATTCGCTTCGCGGTCGTTCCCCCTATGCTTTTCTGCAATTATCAACTATCAACTATATTAGAGATGAGGTTTGTTATGAGAGAAAGTATTCTTACTATCCCCGTTAATGAGATCTTCGAGCCCAAGGACGGCTGCCCTATCTGCCGCATGAGGGATATGCTCGAAAGCCGAACTATCGAATACATAATGGGTGCCGCTATGATGGAGCCGGATGTGCGTATCGAGACCAACAGACAAGGCTTCTGCAAGGTGCATTTCGAGCAGATGCGCGCCTGCAAGAACCGCCTCTCACTCGCTCTTATGCTCCAGACACATCTTCAGCAGCTGCAGAGAGATGTCTTCAGCAAAGCCAAAACAGGTATGTTTGAAAGCAAGACCGCCAAGCAGAAAAAGGTCTCGGCCGTGAACAACGACTGCTTTGTATGCTCGAAGATCGAATGGGGTATGTCGCGGCTTATGGTGACCTTCTTTGAGCTGTATCAGAAGGAGCGGGAGTTCCGTGAGCTGTTTGCCTCACAGGAGCAGCTTTGTCTGCCGCACTATGATATGCTGGTGGCTAACGGGGCTGCTGTGCTGGAGAAAAAGTGGCTGGGGCAGTTCGTGAACGAATGCAGCGAGCTGACAAAGAAGTATCTCGATGCGCTGGAGGCGGATGTTTCTCACTACTGCAAGATGTACGACTACCGCAACACCAGCAAGAACGCTGACTGGGGCAACTCGAAGGACTCGATAGAGCGGGCGATCAAGTTCTTGACTACAAGATAAGGCGCAAAGGTTACACATTGGTTACAGATGTGACAGGATTGACGTCTGCCGTATTTCGGGGGAGAGTACGGTTTTCGGGACTTTAACTCCTTGAAGTGCGGGGCTGTGGGGAATATCGTATAAGTGTACGTTTTTCGGGACTGTTTACGAAAATTTGTGCAGCTTGGGTCTGAACAAATTCAAAAAACGACATATTCCGCGGAGGTAGGGCGTGTGCGGTTTACGAAAAAGTTTCAGACGGTTTTCGTTAATCGTTTGTTCATATCTGTAATCGGATATTTGGAAATATATACCAAATTTTCGGGCTTTTTGTACGTTTTTTCAGACAGCCAAATCTTTCAACATCCGTAAAACCGCGTAAAATCAAGGCGTTTTTCAACGGTTTCAACAGACTTTTCAACAGTTTTGAGGACTGGAAACGGACTTTCAACCGTAGTTTTCAACAAAATGTTGAAAAGTTGAGGCTTTGGAGCGTTTTTATACATAAATGTGAGATATTCAACATTTGACCGTAAGCAAGGTGAAAAAATCATCGGAAAATTGTTAAATTTTTGTTAATGAGCAGTGCCGATCCGGGACGGTTTATTGACAGGAAAAGATTCCGGTGGTATAATTAAACGGTATGTTAAGGCATGGGAGGAAGCAGAATGAAAGCTGGAAAAAGGTTAATATCGTTTGCTGCGGCTTTGGCTGTAGTAATGACTGCGGGAGCGGTTATGCCGGGTGAGCCGGCTGATCTCGGGGCGGCTGTGACCGCCAGCGCTGCCGTCCCGGAATACAGCTATGTGGTGAGCAAGGACGGAAAAATGGAGATCACGAAATACAACGGAACGGACAGTGTGGTGGTGATCCCGTCGGTGATCGAGGGCGTAAATGTACATAGCATCGGAGCAGAGGCATTTTACGACAACGACACGGTCACCAAGGTGGTTATCCCGGAGGGGGTAACGAAGATCGGGGAGCAGGCCTTCAGCAGCTGCTCCAATCTGACGGAGACAGTCATCCCGGACACGGTAACGAGCATCGGCCGGGAGGCCTTCAGCTACTGTCACGGGCTGACGGCGCTGCCGAACATTGCGCAGGTAACGGACTTCGGGGAGGGTGTATTCAGCTGCTGCAAAGGGCTGAAGGACATAACGCTGCCGGAGGGCATGAAGGTCATCGGGGACAGTATGTTCAAGGAATGCAGCAGCCTTGTAAGCGCAAAGCTGCCGGAGAGTCTTACAGAAATCGGAGATTCGGCATTCTATCATTGCATCGCTTTGGAAAAGGTCGTGCTGCCGAAGAGTGTAAAGGAGATCGACAGATACGCCTTTGCCTACTGCAAGGGCATGAAGAGCGTGAATCTCCCGGAGGGGATCACGCACATCAGCGAGGATACATTCCGGGGCTGTGAAGGTCTGACGAACATTATCATACCCGAAAGCGTTACCGAGATATACGACAGTGCATTTGACGGATGCACTGCATTATCTGTGGTGCTGTTCCGGGGCGATGACATGGACACTATCGCGGCCCATGCATTCAGCAATACAAAGTGGCTGGACATTCAGCGGGAAAAGGATCCGCTGGTAATAAGGTTCGGGATACTGATAGACGGAGCGGCTGCGACCGGGAAGGTCGTTATCCCCGACGGAGTAAAGCGGATAAGCGGCTATGCATTCTACCAAAACAAGGAGATCACGGAGGTCAGGCTCCCGGAGGGTCTGAAGCGTGTTGACACCTGTGCCTTCTACTCCTGTGACAATCTGAAAACGGTGAACGTGCCGGAGAGTGTAACTTATATCGGCAACTATGCTTTCGGGTTCAAGTCATCGGGTCAGTTTGGCGTCAGAGATACGGTAGAGGGGTTCACTCTGAAATGCTATAATGACACAGAGGGACACAACTATGCGAAGCTGAACGGTATCAACTATGTTCTGACAGGCAGTCTGCTGGGGGACGTGAATGACAGCGGAGAGGTCAACATGAAGGATCTGACCGATCTGCAGCGCTACGTCAACGGCTGGCCGATAGAAATCAACCGCGTAAACGCTGATCTTGACAACAGCGGAGATGTGGGCATGAAGGACATTACGGGACTGCAGAGACTGATAAACTCCAAATAACAGTTGACATCTTTCAAAGCACAATGCCCGGTCTCACAGAACGTGAGACTGGGCATTGTGCATTGTGCATTGGAGCAGCTATTTGGCTGCGGCAAGCTTTGTTACCGGGCGGGAGGTACGGCTGCGGCGGATATCCTTATTGGAGAAAAAGCCGATGCTAAGGATGCCGGCCATGACTATCCAGACGAGAGGCTCGGAGACCTTGACGCCTGTATAGCCGATGCGCGGGGCAAGGAGAGCGGCTATCAGCAGCTTTCCGGCAAGCTCAACGAGGCTGGAGATAAGGGGAAAAAGCTTTACGCCGATGCCCTGCAGGGCGTTGCGGAACACGATGACTATGCTTAGAATAAAATAGAAGGGCGTATTGAAGCGGAGATAGCTGACGGAGAGGTCGGTGATAAAGGGGTTATCCATGCCTGTTACCAGACGTATCATAAACGGAGCAAAGGCATAGTTGGCGATAACGGAGACTGCCGACCATATCCATGCCAAGAGGGTGGCATCGTAGAAGCCCTTGCGGACGCGGTCGAGGCGGCCGGCGCCGTAATTCTGTCCGGCGAAGTTGGCGGCGGCGGCTCCGAAAACGGAGAAGGGGGTCATGAACATCTCGCTTATCTTGCGGGAGGCGGCGTGGGAGGCGATAGTCTCGGTGCCAAAGCCGTTGATAGTGCCCTGCATAACGAGGGAGCCTATAGACACAAGCGAATACATAAGCCCCATTGAGGCGCCTTGGGCATACATATCGCCTGCGAGGGAGCGGGAGAAGCGGAAGTGGCGCCGTGAGGGCAGAAGCTCGGTATGGCGGGTGAACATATAGCGCACGCAAAGGGCGACAGAGACGGCCTGTGAGATAAGGGTAGCATAGGCGGCGCCCTCAACTCCCATGCCGAAGGCGCAGATGAAGAGGAGGTCAAGACCGATATTGACGAAAGCGGAAACGACGAGGAAGACGAGGGGCATGACGGTATCGCCGACGGCACGCATAAGGGCGGCGGCGATGTTATAGCACATTGTAACGGACATTCCTGCGAGGATGACGCTGATATAGCTGCGGGAGGCGGTGAAGATATCGTCGCCGACGTTTATGAGGCGAAGGAGGGGGTCGAGGAAGACGAGGCTAAGAACGGTCAGCACGGCGGCGGTAGCGAAGCCGAGGGTAAGCGTAGCGGCGACAGTCTGCTTGACCTTTTCCTTATCCTTTGCGCCGAAGAAGCGGGCTGTTACGAGGCCAAAGCCGGTGGTGAGGCCGTTGAGGAAGCCGATGACGGTGCTGTTGAGGGAGGAGGTCGCGCCGACGGCGGCGTAGGACTCCTCGCCCAAGAACTGGCCGACGATGCGGGCATCGGCGAGGTTATAGAACTGCTGGAAGAGGTTTCCGAGGAGGAGGGGGACGGCGAACCAGATAATTATCTTCATAGGTCTGCCTTGGGTGAGGTCTTTCATGGTATTCACTATCCTAATTTAACATTTTCTATTGTGCAATATGCAAAAAACGAAACAGGGTTAATTTGTGCAATTTCACATCCGGGAGATAGTATAGCACTTTAGGGAGAAGTTTGCAATGAAATAAAATTGTATCAAAAATAAACTTTCTATAAAGCAAACGTTTTCGGGTCAGCAGGGAGACAGAGTAGGCGGAACGAACAAAGCTGGTGGAAAGAGACGCGAAGCGCATTCCGCAGTCCAGGGCGCGGTAGCCCTGGCGGGTCAAGGGCAGAGCCCTTGCAGGGACGGGGGCAGAGCCCCAGCGGGGTCAAGGGGCAGAGCCCCTTGCAGAGTGTGGGACAGCGTCCCACTTGGCTCGCGGCAGCGAGACAATCCGGCGCTGCACACAGTAACAAAAGGGCATCACAGTAGAGACATAATCTAAAGCTGCAAGGACAAACAAACTGCAGCGCCGGAAAAAGTTGTCCGTCTGCACTCGCAGGAAAGAGCGTTAGCGATTTTCCGTCCCGTAGGAACACAAAGCCGGAGCGCTAACGGGAACGGTGCAAGGCGGAGCTTGTGCGGTCGGTTGCGATGTTGTGCGATACGGCTTTGCGTTCTACGGACGGAAATACGCGCGGTCGCTTCGCTCCCTTGCTGTTTCCTGTGAGTGTGGGAGGTCAACTTTTCCGGCGCTGCATTTGGTTTGTCCCCGTAACTTGGGATGTGTGTACCTGCTTTTGTGCCCTACTGTTTTCTTTGTGCAGCGCCGGTCGTCGCTAACGCGCCGAGTGGGGCTCTGCCCCAAACCCCGCTGGGGCTCTGCCCCCGTCCCCGCAAGGGCTCTGCCCTTGACCCGCCAAGGGCTACCGCGCCCTTGGATGGGCGGAACGCGCTTTGCGGTTTGGGTTACAGCTCCTTCTGTATGCAAAAACCTCCTGCACCGCTTTTTATGCAGTACAGGAGGCATTTCTGGTTTTTTTGCTTACATCACATAGAAAAGCAATGCGCCGTAGGTGGGATAAGGCCAATATTTTTCGCCTACAAGTGACTCTATGCCGTCAGCAGAGGTGCGAAGATCGGTCATAGCGGCAAACACCCTGTCGTGGAAGCAGTTGGCCTGCGCCTCGATGTCCGTGATCTCTCTGCACTTCTCCAGCTCCTTCTCAAGCACACCAAGCTTGCGGTAGGTGTCGGAGGCATAGGCGGAAATGCGCTGTACCATGTCACGCTCGAAGCTGTTGTCAGCACCAAAGGTCTCGGCAAGCTGGGCAGTCTGCGACAGATCCTTTATGTAGGACGCCGCGGCGGGAAGAATGTCCTTCTTGACCATATCTATCATCGTGAGAGCCTCGATCTTCAAGGTCTTGCAATACTCGTCAAGAATGATCTCGACACGGCTTTTCAGCTCGGCGGCGGAATAGACACCGTATTTTGAGAACATCTCAACATTCTTGGGAGCGGTGAAGCAGGGGACGGACTCGGGGGTCGATCTAAGATTGAGCAGACCGCGCCTTGCGGCCTCGGCCTCCCAGTCGGCAGAATAGCCGTTGCCGTTGAACACGATGCGGGAGTTTTCCTTATACTCGCGCTTGATAAGCTCGTCCAGCGCCTCGCGGAAGTTTCCGGCAGAGCCAAGCTCGTCGGCGAACTTATCGAGGGTGGCGGCTACGATAGTGTTTATGACTGTGATAGGGCCGCCGCAGGAGAGCCTTGAACCGGGCATTCTGAACTCGAACTTATTGCCCGTAAAGGCAAAGGGCGAGGTACGGTTGCGGTCGGTAGTATCCTTGGGGAAATGGGGGAGGACGTCCACGCCTATCTCCATTTCAACGCGCTTGCCCTCGTACTTATCGCCGTGAGCGAGAGCATCGAGGATGCCTGTAAGCTCGTCGCCGAGGAAGATAGAGATTATAGCGGGGGGAGCCTCGTTAGCGCCGAGGCGGTGGTCATTTCCGGCGGTGGCAACAGAGGCTCTCAAGATATCCTGATAATCGTTGACGGCCTTGATTATAGCCACGAGGAACAGCAGGAACTGGGCATTCTCGGCGGGAGTTTTTCCGGGGTCTAAAAGGTTCACACCGGTATTGGTGGAAAGCGACCAGTTATTATGCTTGCCGGAGCCGTTTATTCCGGCGAAGGGCTTTTCATGGAGGAGGCACTTGAAGCCGTGCTTGCGAGCGGTGCGCTTCATGATCTCCATAGTGAGCTGGTTATGGTCGGTGGCGACGTTGGCGGTATCGTAGATCGGAGCCAGCTCGTGCTGACAGGGGGCGACCTCGTTATGCTTGGTCTTGGCTAAGATGCCAAGTCTCCAGAGCTGTTCATCAACGTCCCGCATATAGGCGGCGACGCGAGTCTTTATGGTGCCGAAGTAATGATCCTCAAGCTCCTGCCCCTTGGGAGCGGGGGCGCCGAAGAGGGTACGGCCGGTGAAGATAAGGTCTTTACGGTGGGAGTACATTTCTCTGTCAACGAGGAAATACTCCTGCTCGGCGCCGCAGTTGGCGATAACGCGGGTGGCGCTGGAGCCGAACATTTTCAGGATGCGCAGAGAGGCGCGGTTTATGGCCTCCATAGACTTGAGCAGGGGGGTCTTTTTATCGAGAGCCTCGCCGTTATAGGAGCAGAAGGCTGTGGGGATACAGAGGGTCTTCTCCTTTATGAAGGCATAGGAGGTAGCATCCCACGCGGTATAGCCTCGCGCCTCGAAGGTCGCGCGGAGGCCGCCGGAGGGGAAGGAGGAGGCATCGGCCTCGCCCTTGATAAGCTCCTTGCCCGAGAAATCCATGATAACGCTGCCGTTTTCGGCGGGGGTGATAAAGCTGTCCAGCTTTTCGGCGGTCAGGCCGGTCATAGGCTGGAACCAATGGGTATAATGGGTCGCGCCCTTTTCGACTGCCCAGTCCTTCATAGCATTGGCGACAACATTTGCCAGATGTATATCCAGCGGGAGCCCCTCGGCTATAGTCTTTTTGAGCGCCTTATAGGTATCCTTGGGGAGTTTCTCCCGCATTGCCCTATCGTCGAACACATCGCTTCCGAAAATCTCGGGTACGTTCATAAATTTCCTCCTCTGTTGATATTTTATAACAATTACTGCACGTCTATATATTTTTTATCATTACCGGAGCTGCTCTTATCTGACGATGCAGTGAGACCCAGCAGCTTTTCGACCTTTCTCTTGCCAGAGAAGGCGCCGATGATATTTGACACGCCGGAAATGACAAGCATAACGCCCAGCACCACATACTGTGTAAATGGCGCGAAGAGCATTACAAGGCCGATGATTATGGTAATGGAAGCCATAACGCAGGTAGGCTGCCAGCCGACGCCGTTATTATGCTTTCTGATACGCATTGCGTCATACAGTGAGAGCGAGCCGCTGGCGAGCATATAGATGCCGAACGCAAAGGAGATGACTCTGAAAACGAAATCGGGTCTTAAAATCAGAAAGAGGCCTATCGCGCCGAAGATGATACCGCGGATTATTCCCACGGGGCCGACACCCTCGGGGTCGCTCTGCGTCATAAGGAAACGGCTGATGTCCAGCACGCCCAACAGAATGGTAACTCCTCCGATGATATAGCTTATCACATTATTAATTCCCTCCGGCCAGATTATAAAAAACAGGCCGAGAAGGATGCACAATGCGGAAAGCAGAAGATAATTGCCGAACAGCTTTTTCACATTACTCATATTTCGTTTCCTCCTTTTTTATAGTAAACGACGTTAGAAACTGTACTTTGCGAACTTCGCAAGGAAGCTATTTCAATGTCGTTTATTATTGTTCGCGCTTTGCGCCGAAGGGCGCTTGGGGGTTTGCTTTACTGCTTTTTTCAGTGCTTTGACTTCTTTATCTTTATTGCCTTTATTACCTTTAATCGGGAGAACTCCTCCCTCTCTTTTTCTTCAAGAGAATCTGCTATATACTTCACTGTCGCCTTGCTCCGGGGTATGATGATGTTCTGCAATGCATTCGCTCGCCGCTGCGTTTTTCTTATCGCTACCGACAAGCGGTATATACTGTTCTCAACCTCCGCCAGCGTGACCGTTGTCCTCTTGACTTTATCAAAGGCGATATACGCCTCGTCAAGCTGCGCTGTGGTGTTCAGAAAGCCGTAGTTGATATCCAGCTCCTGCGGCTCAAAGGTTATCCTCGGAAGCTCGACTCCCATTACGCTCTTGCTTGTCAGTCCGATGCCGTTCTCTATCGGCACGCACTCGGCGTAGGGTGTGATGACCCCCAGCGAGATGTTCGCAAGCTGCAGCGCAGAATAGGCCTGCTTATAGGTGTCCTCTATGGTGGAACGAAGCTCGGCGGCCTTATCCACCAGTGTCATCAGCTCACGGATAAGGATGTTGCGCTTTCTGTCCAGCAGATCATAGCCGAGCAGTGCCAGTGCGAGCGAACGCTTCATAGCGATCAGATTGCCCTTGGTGGGGAATACCTGCTGCTCTGCCATAGATCACATCTCCGTTTCGTTATAGATTAAAAATGGTCTTTGCCCTTTCGGGGTCATAGAATTTTTCGATATGCTCCTCGTCAACACGGTCGAGTTCATTTTTCGGCAGGGTGGATAAAAGCTCCCAGCCGAGGTCGAGGGTCTGCTGAATGGAGCGGTTGACCTCGAAGCCCTGATCTATGAAATGCTCCTCGAAGAGCCTGCCGAAGCGAAGGTAGCTCTTATCGGCAGCGGAAAGCTCCTCCTCGCCGATCACAGAGGCGAGCGAGCGGGCATCCGACACCTTGGCATAGGCGGCGAAGAGCTGGTTTGCGCACATCTGGTGATCCTCGCGGGTATAGCCCTCGCCGATGCCGTCCTTCATCAGTCGGGAGAGGCTGGGAAGCACGGACACGGCGGGATATACGCCGGTCTGGTCGAGGCCTCTGTCCAGAACGATCTGACCCTCGGTGATATAGCCGGTAAGGTCGGGGACGGGGTGAGTTATATCGTCGTTGGGCATAGTAAGTATCGGTATTTGGGTGACCGAGCCCTTTGAGCCCTTGACAACGCCTGCTCTTTCATAGAGTGAGGCGAGGTCGGAATAGAGGTAGCCGGGGTAGCCCTTTCTTGCGGGGATCTCTCCCTTGGATGACGAGAACTCACGGAGCGCCTCGGCATAGGCGGTCATATCCGTCAAGATGACGAGGATATGCATATCATGCTCGAAGGCGAGGTACTCGGCGCAGGTCAGTGCGCACCGCGGTGTAAGGATACGCTCGATAATGGGGTCGTTGGACATATTGAGGAACATAACGACTCTTTGGAGGGAGCCTGTTTCCTCAAAAGAACGGCGGAAGTAATCGGCAACGTCGTTCTTAACACCCATAGCTCCGAACACGACGGCGAAATCTCTTCCGCTCTCCTCGGCTATCCTTGCCTGCCGAACTATCTGGACGGCCAGCTTATTATGGGAGAGGCCGGAGCCGGAGAAGATAGGGAGCTTTTGTCCGCGGATAAGGGTCATAAGGGCATCAATGGAGGAGATGCCGGTATTTATATAGTTTCTCGGATATTCTCTTGAAACGGGGTTAAGGGGTTTGCCGTTGATATCGGCGAACCTTTCGGGATAGACATCGCCGAGGCCGTCGATAGGCTTTCCGGCGCCGGAGAAGATACGTCCCAGCATTTCGGTGGAGAGGGGGAGCATCATAGGCTTGCCCTCGAACTTAGTGGTGGTATTTCCCAGCGAAAGTCCCTTAGTGCCCTCAAAGACTTGAAGCACGGCTCTGTCCTCGGAGACCTCTACCACACGGCCGAGGCGTTTTGTGCCGTCGGCGAGGCGAAGCTCGGCCATTTCGTCATAGCCTATGCCGCTCACGCCCTCGAGCGCCACGAGGGGGCCGTTTATCTCGTCGAGGCCGATATATTTAAGCTCCAACCGTGACACCTCCAGTCAGCTCTGCAAAATCCTTCTGCATCCGGTCGATATACTCGTCGAACAGCTCCGGCTTATCATTGGGGATATCGTACTTGACCTTTATGATACGCTCGACCCAGCCGGTCCCGGTGATACTGCTGACGGTACAGCCCTTTTCGAGGGCTTCCCTGCCCTGCTCAAAGAAGCAGAGGATAAGCTTCATCATACGGTACTGCTTATCAAGGGGGACGTAGGTATCGTCCTTATGGTAGGCATTCTGCTGAAGGAAACCCACGCGGACGGCCTTAGCTGTTTCTATCAGCAGCTTCTGGTCATCGGGGAGGACATCTGCGCCCATAAGCTTGACTATCTCCATAAGGGAGCTTTCCTTGGCGAGGATATTTGATATTTCCTGTCTTACCTCCATAAAATCGGGGGCGACGTTTTTCCTGTAATAATCTGCCAGATCGTCGGTATATTCGGAATAGCTGGCGGTCCAGTTGATAGCGGGGTAATGTCTTGCATAGGCAAGGCTTTTATCCAGCGCCCAAAAGCATCTTACGAAGCGCTTGGTATTCTGTGTGACCGGCTCGGAGAAATCGCTTCCCTGCGGGGAAACGGCGCCGATTATCGACACCGAGCCCTCGGCCCCCGAAAGCGTTTCCACATATCCGGCGCGTTCATAGAACTCGGAGATACGGGAAGGCAGGTATGCGGGGAAGCCCTCCTCGGCGGGCATTTCCTCGAGGCGGCCGGAAAGCTCACGCAGAGCCTCGGCCCAGCGGGAGGTAGAGTCGGCCATGATAGCGATATGATAGCCCATATCGCGGTAATACTCCGCGAGGGTGATGCCGGTATATATCGAGGCCTCACGGGCGGAGACGGGCATATTCGAGGTATTTGCGATAAGGACTGTTCTGTCGGTAAGGGGGCGGCCGGTGCGGGGGTCAATAAGCTCAGAGAACTCCTCGAGCACCTGGGTCATCTCGTTGCCGCGCTCGCCGCAGCCGATATAGACGATGATATCGGCATCGCACCACTTAGCCAGCTGATGCTGGGTCATTGTCTTGCCGGTGCCGAAGCCGCCGGGGATAGCGGCGGTGCCGCCCTTGGCGATAGGGGCGATAGTATCTATGACACGCTGTCCTGTTATCAGCGGGCGGTCGATAGGCAGACGCCGGGCACTTGGGCGGGGCGTTCTTATCGGCCAGCGCTGGCAGAGGGTAAGCTCCTCCTCGGTGCCGCGGTCTGTTCTGATCTTAGCGACTGTGTCATTGATGCAATACTCGCCGTCGGGAGCAGTCCAGACCACCTCGCCGCCCTTTGAGAGGGGGCTTAGCATACACCTATGTGTAATGACGGGGGTCTCGGGGCAGGTGGCATAGACCTGTCCGGCGGAGAGACGGTCTCCCTTTTTGACAGTGAGGGTGACTTGATACTTTTTTTCGGTATCAAGCGAAGAGACGGCGGCGCCGTCGCCGATGAAAGCGCCGGTAAGCTCTGCGAGGCTTCTAAGGGGCCTTTCGATGCCGTCGAAGATATTGGTTATGATACCGGGGCCGAGGAGCGCGGACATAGCGGCTCCTGTACCGACCACCGGCTCGCCGGGCATCAGCCCGGTAGTGCCTTCATAGACCTGTATTGTAGTGAACTCGGAATTAACTCCGATGACCTCGGAGATAAGCCGCTTATTGCCCACATAGACCATTTCGAGCATAGAAAAGCTGCGGCTGTTTTTCACCTTGACCACGGGGCCGTTTATTGAATATATCTTATCCATAGCATTACTCCCGATCATCGGACGCAAGTCCGCTGTTGCTGCTGAACTCTGACCGTTCCTTTTCGAGCATAGCGTCGAAGGTACAGTCGATGACGGCGCTTATCCCCTCAAAGCCCACGGTAACTCCGCCCAGCAGGATAGAAGCGTCCTCGTCTGCGGGAAGGTCAAGAGCATCCGCATACTTCATATCCTCGGGGGCAAGGCGGATGAAGGCCTTTTTGCCGGGATATTTTTCCTGTGCGGAGGAGACGGCTTTTTTCAGCCAGTCTGCGTAGGCGCTGCTGCGGCGGAACTCTGCCAGCCTGGTCTTTACCTTTTCAAAAACGCCCTCGGCCAGCTCACTGCGCTTTCTAAGCACGGAGCGCTGTGCCTCGAGTCTGGCAGCAGAGATCCTGCGGGTCATAGCCAGCTCGGAGGCAGTGCGTAGGCTTTCGCGCTCCTCTTCGGAATGACGTGATACAGTGATGCGGGTATGGTCCATCATACTGTCGCACTCCTGCTGCGCCTCGTCAAGCATACGGCTGACCTGTGCATCTATATCGGCGCTTACCGCCTCTTTGAACCGCTGCAGCTTCAGAGCTTCATCGGTCATAGTTATCCACCCTTTCTAAGTCAGAGCTTTATTCCGACGGCGCTGCTCAGGTATTCCGAGATAGTCTCGGATATGCCCGAAGCGGCGTGGCGGTCGGGTATCTCCACAATAAGGGGCTGTTTTCTTGACAGCTTATAGTCATAGACTCTTTCGCGGCACTGTCTGACTGCGAAGTCGGTCATCAGTATGATGCCCACGTCCTCCATAGACATAGCCTTATCAAGGGCTGCGGCGGTCTCCTCGGGGCCGTGGACGACCACGCCCTCGATGCCGCTTAGCCTTAGTCCCATTTGTGTGTCGATATTATCGCTTATCAGATAGAACTTCATGATATCAGCCGAGGTTATTAACGATAAGGATAGAGATCAGCAGGCCGTAGAGAGCGATACCCTCGCCCAGCACGACGAAGATCAGAGCCTTAACGAAGTTCTTGGGGTCCTCGGAGGTCGCGCCGATAGCGGCGGGAGCGCCGGCGGCAACTGCGATGCCGGAGCCTATGCAGGAGAGGCCTACCGAAAGTGCGGCGGCCAGATAACCGAGGCCTGCGCCGGTGGTAACGGCGGCCTTAGCGCTGCCCTCCTCGGCGGCGAAGGCGACCACCTTGCCGATCGACAGGATAAGGCCTGTGAGCATCGTGCCGCCGAAGATCGACAGATTGCCGATGAATGCGGGCTTGGCAGACTTACCGGCCTTTACTCTTTTGGCACAGATGATGAACGGGGCGCAAAGCAGCGCAACTGCGATAAGGGGCAAAACGAACAAGATAACCATAACATATTCCTCCATTTATTCGATCTCGGTTGAAAATCCTGCCTTGACGGGTTCAAAGGGCTTTCCGCTGCCGCTGTAGAACCGCGAGAAGATCTCGTAGAATTCCAGCCTTATTATCTGTATCGCAACGATCATGCCCTCCATGACCATAACGAATGCATTTCCGATGACAAGCACTGCGGGCTTTGCGCCTGTGCTTACCATATTCATAAGGGTGGAGACCACCAGCATCATGCCGGCGTGAGAGAGGACGAAGCCGCCCACCCTAAGAAAGCTCATGGTATTTGAAACATAGCTTAGCACATACTCGAACATCTCGAAGAAATTCTCGACGATGAAGTTGCCGAAGGTCATATCCTCCTCTTCATTGGAAAGGCGGAACTCCTTATACTTCACGACTGCGGCGAAGGGCACCTTACAGAAGATGCACACCGCGGGGATAACGATGAAGAATATCACGAAGGGAGCGGACATTATCTTAACATCGAAGAGCATCATCGCGGCGACCCCGCCGGCTATGGAGCCGTAGAAGAGCAATCCGGCGATGCCGTTGTTTGAGAACACGGCTTTTTCTATATCTCCCTCGCGGAAGCCGATGATGATATTGAGTATCATGGATATCAGTATCAATGCCACGCCCAGCCCGACTGCGGTCAGCAGGATGAAGCTGGTATTATGGAAGGGGTGCAGGGGGAGGAAGCTTATCCCGATGCTTTCATAGACGGGATCGAGCAGATCCTCAAAGCCGAAGACGGAGCCGTAGATCGCTCCGAATATCATGCTTGACACACCGCAGCGGGTCATCATGCCGCCGAAGTTCTTATGGACCTTCCTGCCTATTATCAGACCCAGCAGGAAGATTATGAAGCCCTGTCCGAGGTCGCCGAACATGATGCCGAACATCAGCGTATAGGTAAGCGCCACGAAGGCGGTGGGGTTATAGCCGGTATAATCCGGGAGGCCGTACATCTCCACCAGCATTGAATAGGGGCGGGTGAACCAGGTATTCTTCAGCACGGTAGGCGGCACGCAGCTGGAGTCGGCATCCGGGGGCATAAAGGTGAGAGCTGCGCCGGGGAGGCCGGCAAAAAGCTGTTCAAAGTCCTTATGCTTTTTCTTGGGGATAAAGCCCTTGATGAACACCTTATCCCGAAGCACGCCCACCTTGCGTCTCAACTCAAAGACGGCGCGTTTATGGCAGAGCTTTGAGAACGCCCGCTGGATCTCCTCCTCGTGGACGCGGGCGAAGTTTTTAAGCTCCCGATCCGCCTTGGCCACATTTTTCTCCTCCTCGGCGATCTCGCTTTCAAGACGCTGAAAGGCCTCCTCGGTATTGCCGGTCACGAAATCGGGGATCCTTACCGCCTCGAAGTAGAGGGAGGTAAAGATATCGTCAACGATCTCCTTATCGTTCTTGGGGCAGAAATACATTCCCCAGCAGTAATTGCGGTCATGCTCAAAGGGGACGAAGAAGAAATTCTGGTCGTAATAATCCAGCTTGCGGTGGCTTTCCAGCGGGAGCTTTCCGACTCTCACATGGACGTGCTTGCAGCTGAATATCCTGTCGAACTGGGCGTTGAGGCCGTGGAGGTGAGTTATCTGTATCAAGGCGGCCTTACGCTGGGAGATTATCTGCTGGGCGGCCTGTTTCATCTTTGAGGCCTCTGCCAGCGACTCCTCGAGGCTGTCGATGAACTCTGTGAAATCGGCGCCCGACTCAAGGGGACAGGCAGAATAATTCGTTTCGGACAGCTCGATGCCAAGCTCGGTAGCTATTGACACCAGACCCTTGAACGGCACATCGTAAGGATTTTTATCATTCATAAGCTGAAGCGTTCTCTCGCCGCTTCCGGAAGCAGAGGCCACCGCCGACTCGATCTGGAAGCAGCCGCTTTCGCAGCATTTTTCCAGCACGCTGTCGAGACAGTCTCTGGAGGCGGTCACGGAGACGAACTCCATTTTTTCTATCGCCATTTCCTTACTCCTTTCGCTTAAAAGATAAGCAGCTTATATATCATCGCCGGGTCAACGTCATAGCGGACGCCCTCGATGACGCGGACTATATTCCGCAATTCATTCTCGCAGACATACATAAACGCATAAAGTGAGACGGGGGCGGCGCAGGTACGGGCGAGGGTATGCTTCATGGTTGTCAGCGTCCGTTTGCGCAGCGGGGGCTCGATATCGTCATCCTCTGCGGACATATATCTGCCGTAGGGTGAGGCGGCCACGACGTTCCGCATTTTCCCGGCCTCGGGGCAGTTATAGAGCTTATTCATGCTGGTTTTTCCCATTTGGGTAAAGGGCAGCACTGTTTTTCTGATCTCGTCGGGGGTATAGCCGAAAAAGGCTTTAAGGCGGTAAGCGTTTATGATATTGATGACGTCGATCTCGGAGCGGATAAGGCTCAAAAGCTCGTCGCCGTCGCGGCCGAAGCCGCTTTTCTCAACATCCTCGATAAGCCCCTCATAGAGGCTTGTACGGAGCTTGATCTCGGCATCGGTGAAATCCACCTTGCCCTCGGGGGTACGGCCGAAGCTGCGGAAAAGCTTATAATAGCGGGTGCCCTTCAGGGCGGCAGTCAGCTCCTCCACCGACCGGCAGCGGGCGAGGGCGAGGAAATCTATCCTCGAGCCGTTTATAAGGTAGCTGGGCAGTGTCTGGACGAAGCTTAGCTGCAGGCCGCAGCTGACGGCATTGACCAGATTTATCAGCTGGCGGCACTCGTGCCGCTTCAGCAGGAAGTCATAAAACGGCTTATCCTCCAGCCCGGAGAAGCTTGTCAAGCGGCGGTAGAGTGTATAATTCTCCTCGTCCAGCAGCTGTTCAAGAAAGCCGCGGTGGACGGTATTGGGGTCAATATCTCTAAGGCGCTCGCTGTAGCGGGGGGTATGGGCGAGATAATCCGCCACCTCGGCCACGCTGCGCTTTGCGACCATTTCCATAAAGTCGTCCATAGTGAGCATCCTGCCGCAGACGGCTCTTATCTTGGCGGCCACGGCATTGGTGGAATACTTTTCAAGCAACGGTCAATCATCTCCTTGCGGCGTGAAGCTGTATCTGTCAGAGTGCGGTGATCCTTGAAAAGATCTCGTCCGCCCACCTGCCGCTGTTCTTTTCAAACACAGCCTCAAGCTCGGAAAACTCCTTCTGCTTACGGGCATCAAGCTCTTCAAGCTCGCGGTCGAGGCGGGAATTGTTCTCGGCCTCGAGGGCGGCGGCGTAGGAAGCGCTGTCCTCGCGGGCGATATTCTCAAAGCGCTCCTGCTCACTTCTGACATTTTCGAGCATTGCGGCGCGTTTCCTTTCGGCCTCGGCCAGCTTTTCCTCTGCGAGCCTGTCGGTCTCAAGGATCTCGGCAATTATATCCACACAAATCCCCTCCGTTTCAGTTCATGCCGGGCGCTTGGTTCTGTTTTGCGATGCGGCTGATATGCCGCCTGCACAAATACATATTATTAAGTAATTGTACACCATATTTTAGGCTAATTCAATAACATTTTTGAAATATTTAAGGCTGCCGGCGGGATTTTGTTTACTATGACCAAGAGTCAGAAATAAGGTGGAGCAATTTTGTTGACTTTGTGCAATATCATGAATATCGGGTTCTGCAATTGTGCGAAATGCACATTGACCTTATGCAAAAACCCTGTTTATTTGTCGGGGTAAGGTGTAAATAATATGTTTCTGACTATTGACAAAGGGGGCGGATTGTGTTATATTTGTATTTGTCGCAAGCACACTTGTTTTTCGGAGGTGGACTGTTGTGGAAGACAGCGGCGGCAGACTGGTCATTGTAAGCGAGCAGGTACTGCCCGAAATTATCTCGAAGGTGCTGGAGGCCAAAAGGCTCCGGGCGAGCGGTGAGGCCGCAAATTCTGCGGAGGCCTGCCGTGCTGTAGGCATCTCAAGGAGCGCCTACTACAAATACAAGGATCAGGTATGGGCTTACGAGGAGCAGTTCTCGAACCGCATAGCATCGGTCTATCTGGTACTCAAGGATGAAAAGGGAGTACTTTCCTCCATTATCGGAAAGCTTTACGAGCTGGGGGCGAACATTCTGACTATCAATCAGAACATCCCGGTGGATTCGGTGGCGACGGTGACTATTTCGGTGAAATACGATTCCAACTGCTCGACGGGAAGGATCAAGGCAGAGCTGGCGGGTCTCAGGGGCGTTGTTGACGTCAGAATGATCGCCGGGGAATAATCAAGAACAGGAAGGTTTTGAAAATGCAGAATATAGCGGTAATAGGCTATGGAGTTGTGGGCTCGGGAACGGTCGAGCTGTTCGAGAAGAACAGAGAGGATATCTGCCGGAAGATCGGCAGGGATTGTGATATCAAGTACATCTGTGACCTTAGGGATTTCCCGGGGGACAGGTACGAGAGCAAGCTGGTAAAGGACTTCAATGTTATACTGAACGATGACGAGATCGAGGTCGTTGCCGAGGTGGTAGGCGGGGCTACCTTCGCCTATGAATACACGAAGAAGCTTTTAGAGAGGGGCAAGAGCGTTGTCACCTCCAACAAGGAGCTGGTGGCGACCCACGGTGCGGAGCTGTTTGAGATCGCAAAGGCACACGACTGCAACTATCTCTTTGAGGCCAGCGTAGGCGGCGGCATACCGATCATCAGACCGCTGAACAAATGCCTTGCGGGAAACTCTATCGAGGAGATCTCGGGCATTCTGAACGGAACAACCAACTTCATACTGACGAAGATGATAAGGGAGCAAATGGACTTTGACTCGGCGCTGAAAATGGCGCAGGAGCTGGGCTATGCCGAGGCTGACCCCACGGCTGACGTTGAGGGTCACGACGCCTGCAGGAAGATATGCATACTCGGGTCACTGGCATTCGGCAGGCACATTTATCCCCAGTATGTTCACTGCTCGGGCATTTCGCGGATAACGCTCACGGATGTGGAATATGCAGAGAACGCGGGCTACAGCATCAAGCTTATCGGCACCGTAAAGCCGGAGGGCAGGGACAGGATAAGCGCTATCGTATGTCCGAGGCTGGTTGAGAAGAGCAATATGCTTTCATCGGTAGATGATGTTTACAACGCTATCACGGTACGCGGCGACGGTGTGGGCGATGTACTGTTCTACGGCAGGGGTGCGGGCAAGCTGCCCACGGCATCGGCTGTTGTGGGAGACATCATCGACTGTCTGAAGCACAGGGACAGGCGCATAATGATCGACTGGGAGGACTGCAGGGACAAGGACTATGTAGTTCCCTACAAGCAGATAAACAACTCCATGTATGTACGCATCACGGCTGATAATGCAGAGGCGCTGAAGCCTGTGATCTCGGAGCTTTTCGGCAAGGTGATGTATCTTGAGCGCAACGACCGCCCGGAGGAGGAGCTGGCCTTCATCACTCCGATGATGAAGGAGGCGGACATCGACGCGGCTTTGGAGAAGCTTTCGGAGTCAGCGGAGATAGGCTCGAAGATCAGATTACTGTAAAAAACAGACAAGGCACCTCTGCCGGGGAAAGAAAGGCAGAGGTGCTTTTTGCTTATCAATGCAAAATGCACAATGCCCAGTCTCACGTTCCGTGAGACCGCACGATCAAAGGAGTGCGCCTCCGGCACACAGATGCCCATTCGGGCGCTCCTTCATTATCAACTGTCCATTAACTAAACATTGTGCGGCCGGTGGTGACTTGACAATTCATGTTATTTGCGGTATAATAACAAAAGCATGATACTGACCTAATTTCCGCAAAGGAGTTTTACTTATGAAAACAAATGTTATTCCTATCAGAAGTGATCTGGCCGGCAAGGACAAGGCGCTTAGAGAGGCTGAAAAGTTTGCCGAATACAACGACCTCACCGGCAAGAACTCTATGCATCTGCGTTTGCTCACCGAGGAGACGCTTAGCATGGTTCACGGCATCGTAAGCGATTTTCAAGGCAAGCTCTGGTTTGAGAGCCTTGATATGACGGACAGCATACTCTGCCGGATCTGTGTTTCTGCCAACAAGGACGTTGACATGAAGCAGGAGGAGCAGCTGCTTTCGGTATCGACCTCGGGCAAGAACGTGCGTGCCAAGGGCATCATGGGCAAGATAAGAGAGATGTTCCGGGTAAGTATGCAATGCTCTGCGGACGGCACCTACAGCGGCAGCGCTATGCAGGACTCCTGGTACAGAATGGGGACGCACTATGACCCTATGGCATACAATTCGGCTTTGACCGACGGCTACTGGTCGCTGCAGCGCTACCGTGAGAACATCCAGAGCAACGAGGAGTCGGAGGAGGAATGGGACGAGCTGGAGAAATCCATTGTCGGAAAGCTGGCAGACGAGGTCAAGGTAGGACTTCTTAGCGGCCTGGCAGAGGTCATCATCGAAAAGAAATTCATGAAATAAGGGCGGCGCGGAATGCGCTGACTATACAGCAATAAAAAAACAAGGTATTCGCTCTGCGGACACCTTGATTTTTTTATAGTTGGCAGTTGATCGCAATCCTTCATTGTGCATTGAAAACGTCACAGCGGTGTTGTTATCAATATGTTTCGGAGATATGCGTGCGCTCGCTCTTTATCCTCTCCAGCATTGGGAGGTAGTACTGCTCAAGCTCGCTCAAAAGCGCTTTTTCCTGCGGGGTCACCTCCGGGCGGGTGTCGGGGTGCAGCCGGCCGTCGCTGTAAAGCTCAAAGCCCCGGGCAGAGGTAGAGGCCGCACCGTCGGACACAACACCGACAAAGTAACGGTCATCCCATGGGAACATATCCTCGCTGTAATTCACATCAAGGTAATACTCGCTGCCCCCTACCGTGACCGGCTGTGTACGCCGCAGAACATATACCGCGCTGAAGCGGCTGCCGGCAGGGACTCTTATGGAAAGTGCAGCTTCAGCGCCGTCAACCTCAACTGACCTATAGAACGTTCTGCCGCCGAATTCGCCCTCTGACTCGGCATTGTATTCAGCATAGGCTGCCTTGGTCAAGGGGTCTATCACCCTGCTCTGAAAGCTGTGCTTCATGATCTCGTAGGAAAGGAAAAGCACCGCGATCAGAATTAGCAGTATAAGACCTGCCAGCTTGACCCTGCTGAATCGCCGTTTGCTCGGGAGTGCGAGCGCAGGAGCGCTTATGCTTTCATGGGCGGGGCTGCCGCTTTTGACCACCTCGCTGACGTCTGTACCGAGGGCTTCCGAGAGGGACTCCAGCATACCAAGCTCCGGCAGATTGCTGCCGGTCTCCCAGCGGCTGACCGTCCTTGCCGACACCCCCAGCTGCTCGGCAAGCTGCTCTTGAGTAAGAGCCTTATCTCTCCTAAGCTGTTTCAAATATTCACCGATCTTGATCTGATCCATTTCTGCCGCCTCCTTTCACGGATAATTATACACATCAAGGGCGGGAAAGTCAACGACACAGAGCAGGACATTTGGTGTCTGCTCTGCGAAAGAGCATAAATCTTATCGCCGGAGGCGACAGCTTGCTTATTCTTTATAAGAAGAGACACCTCTGCCGTGATACAGCAGAGGTGTCTTTGATCAAACAAGTTTTATTGGTCACTGAACGTCCTTAGGGGTCTCTGTGATAACGCCCTTAAGACCGGCTGCGAGACCGGCGATGCCCTGTATCTCGCTGGGGATAATGATCTTGGTAGCCTTGCCGTCGGCGGCCTTTGCGAAGGCCTCGAGGCTCTTGAGAGCGATGACGTTCTCGGAGGGGTTGGCCTGATTCAGCTTTACAAGGCTGTCGGCCAGAGCGCGCTGTACCATTTCGATAGCCTGCGCTTCACCCTCGGCCTCCAGAATCTTCTGCTGCTTGACGGCATCGGCCTGGAGGATCTTGGACTCTCTCTCGGCCTCGGCGCGGAGGATCTTGGATTCCTTTTCACCCTCGGCCACAAGGATCTGAGACTTCTTCTCGGCCTCGGCCTGAATTACCTTTTCACGTCTTTCACGGTCGGCCTTCATCTGCTTTTCCATAGCATCTCTGATCTCTGCGGGAGGCAGGATGTTTTTCAGCTCGACTCTCTGCACCTTGATGCCCCAGCGGTCGGTAGCCTCGTCGAGGATCTTGGTGATATTGGTATTGATGAAGTCACGGGAAGTGAGGGTAGCCTCGAGATCCATATCGCCGACGATATTTCTGAGCGTAGTGGCTGTAAGGTTCTCGATAGCGGAGATAGGTCTTTCAACGCCGTAGGTGAACTGCATCGCGTTGGTGATCTGGAAGAACACAACGGTGTCGATCTGCATGGTTACGTTATCCTTGGTGATAACGGACTGGGGCTTGAAGTCAACGACCTGTTCCTTGATAGACACCTTCTTGGCGATCTTGTCGATGAAGGGTATCTTGACATGGAGGCCGGTCGTCCATGCGGCATGGAAAGCGCCGAAGCGCTCGACTACATAGACATAGGCCTGCGGAACTACCTTGATGTTTGAGATTATCACCAAGAGAATGAATGCTGCGACGATAAGCGCAATGATTAACGGTGTTTCCATAAATTCTTTACCTCCGATTTTTAGATTAAAGAAAGCTCGGTGAGCTTTATTTCCGACACATTCAGCCCCCACTGCTCCGCGGCGGCGGAGACTGCGCGAAAGACTGTTTTTTCGATCGTATCCTGCGACTTAACGGCATCGCCGGCACTGACTGCCGAGATGACGTTTCTGAAGGCTGTGAGAGTAAGGCTGCTAAGAGCGGCAGGGGTATTTTCGGTACTGCAGCTATATTTTTGAGCATCTGTCACAGAGAAACGTATCAAAGCCGAGAGGCGCAGTGAAACTTGGTCGGCCGAGACTGCCGCAGCCTTTTCAAGCGGCAGGCACTGCGGCGCGAGGCTGATCTTAGCGATGACTTTATCGAGGAGGGGCACAACGAAATGCACGCCCTCGCCGTAGGACGCATAGAACGAACCCATTCTTTCCACGACGAACACTGTTTCCGGGGGGACTTTTTTGAATGATGCGGCTGTCATCACAATTATGACGGCGGCCAGTGCAATAAAGGCATAGATCATGATGTTTGCTTAGACACTATCAGCTTTGTGCCGTCAACCATTTTGACGGTAACGACAGCGTCCTTTTCAATCTCGGAGCCGTCCTCCGAGCGGGCAGCCCAGTCAGTGCCGTCCAGCTTTACGCGCCCCTCGCCGAGGGCATTGTTTATAGGCTCGATGACACGGGCGGTCTTGCCTATATCAAGCTCAAAGTTCGTGGCATATCTTCTGCCCTGCATTTTCTTGACGAGCGGCCGTGTAGCGATAAGTATGACAGCTGAAAGGCCGACGAACATGACCATTTGCCACACAAAGCTGATATCGGCTATTGCAAAGAACATAGCGCCCAGCGAGCCTATGGCAAACCACACCGAGACCAGTGCATTGGCTGTTGCGATCTCTGCAACGACGAACACTACGAAGCACACTGCCCAGAAGATGACCATTGTTGTATCCATTCCTCTTTCCTCCTTTTCCTTTTTGGTACAGGATATCTGTCTGATGCTTATTATATCATATATGTTAAAATTTTTCAATAGTTTTCATATATTTTTTTGTCGGAGCGCCGGGGGAGTTGATGTTTTGCGGGGTGGAAAAATGCTGCAAAGCAAGCCGCGAAGCGCGTTCCGCAGTCCAGGGCGCGGTAGCCCTGGCGGGGACGGGGGCAGAGCCCCAGCGGGTCAAGGGCAGAGCCCTTGCAGAGTGTGGGACAGCGTCCCACTCGGCGCGCCAGCGACGACCGGCGCTGCACAAAGAAACAAAAGGGCATCACAGTAGAGACATAAACTAAAGCTGCGGGGACAGACCCAATGCAGCGCCGGAAAAACGCAGGCCTCCGTACTTACAGGAAAGAGCGATAGCGATTTTCCGTCCGTAGAACACAAAACTGCAGCCCAAACAGAACCGCCCCCGCACTTGCAGAAAAGAGTGCCAGCATTTGTGCAGGCTGACACAATTATCAACTATCAATTGTCAATTATCAATTATCAGCTGCAGGGTCAGGTTGCTGCGTTGAAGGCTGCTACGCCTGTCAGACTTAACACCGTCATGATGATGCCCGCTAAAAGGACTCCCAATACTACGGATACTACACTCTTCTTGAAGTCAAGGTCAAGCATACTCGCCGCAAGCGTACCGGTCCATGCTCCCGTTCCCGGCAGCGGTATGCCCACAAACAAAAGCAGCGCTATGTATATCCCCCGCCCTGCCTTGGCCTGCAGCTTCTCGCCGCCGCGGGTGCCCTTTTCAAGGCAGAAGGAGAAGAATTTTCCTATGTATTTCTTGTCAGCACCCCATACCAGCACCTTCCTCGCAAAGAAGAAAATGAAAGGAACGGGGACCATGTTCGCCACCATGCACAGCGGCAGCGCCTGCTGCCACGGAATGCCGTTTATGATGCCGAAGGGGACTCCCCCTCTGAGCTCCACCAGCGGTACCATGGAAATAAGGAATGTAAGAATGTAGCTTGTCATAAGTAATGCTGTCCTTTCTTTATGCTCCGGCGGCTGCCTGCTCCAGCTGCGCTCTAAGCCCCTCGATGCTGCGCCGCTGATAAACGGTGGTGGCATCCTTGGCGGCGGTCTTTGCGGCTCTTACCGCATACTGCAGCCGGCCGGTCTTCAGATAGCAGAGGGAGAGGAACATCTCGCAGTCACAGCGGGCGGCCTTTCCCACCGCATAGGCCAGAGCCTGTGTGAAGTAGTTCTCTGCCCGAAGGTAATCGCCCTCGGCATACTCCAGCGCTCCGAGAGTGTGAAGCACGGGCATCGGAGAGCTGCGCATACGGGCGCGGTCGAAGAAATAGCGGGCGGAGTTGTAGATACTGCGGGCGGCTGATACATCCCCCGCCATAAGATTTGTATAGACGTAAATGTTGAAATATTCCTCCTTGGAGCTTTCCGACAGCTCCCGCGGGTCGATCTGGCCGAGTATCTCGAAGCTGCGTTCATAGCAGCAGCCCTCGCTAAGGTAGGAGGCAAGGTCAAGCTGTGCCTCGGCCTTCCGGGAGGGCTCTGCGGCCTTATTGACACGTTTGAGCATGATGCCGAGGATCTCGGGGGTAACGCCCTGCTCGTACATTATGCGGCGGATGCGCCTGTCCTCGGAGCGGAGGCGGAACCAAAGGAAGAGCCTAAGGACAAGGCCGAGGCCGATAACGACCAAAGCAGTGACGGCTCCGAACTTGATACACTCCAGCATCACCAGCGGCCAACCGGTTATCAGCCAGACTGCGGCGGTGATGAAAACCGCTGTCCAAAAGGAGGTTATCATGACGCGGGTATAGTTAAATGGCTTCAGCACGGCGGCATCTCCTTTCCGGCAATTTTACATCGGGGCAGAAACGATTCTGATACGCACTTAACTTAGTTGATAGTTGACAGTTGACAATGGACAAAGCGAATGTTCCATTCGCTCCCGCGCCCTGCGGGCGCTCCTTTCATTATCAACTATCCATTATCAACTATGCATTGTTGCGATACAGTTTATATCATAGCATATTTTGTTTGGTTTGTAAAGAGAAAGTTCAATTTTTAGTTCATGATCGGCTGCGGACGGGCGGGTAAATCTGAACAATATCTGAACTTTTCTTGAAGTTCTTGTAATTTACACTGTATTGTTATAAAATAGAAACAAAGAAATCTTTATAATTAAGGTATAGGCAGAGTAAACGACAAAGAGCGGGCAGACCGCGATGTGAACAAATAGTAAGGAGTGAACATGGAATGCTGATACTTTCAGGGAAGCCCGTGTTCGGAGGAATTGCAAAGGGTAAGCTGTTCTATTTCCAGCAGGATGAGAACGAGGTCACCAAGCGAATCATCAAGGATACGGAGTATGAGCTGCAAAGATACGAATATGCCAAAAAGCAGGCGATAGCCGAGCTGGACGAGCTTTACGAGACTGCCCTTTCCAAGGTGGGCGAGAATGAAGCGAGCATCTTTATCATACACAAGATGCTGATAGAGGACAGCGCCTTCAGAGGCAGCATAAACGACCGCATCATGGTGGATCACTTCTGCGCGGATTATGCGGTGGCGCAGACTGCAAGAGACCTTACGCAGACCTTTTCCGATCTCGGCTCGACCTACATCAAGGAGCGGGCGGCTGACCTCAAGGACGTATGCGACAGGCTTATAAGGCACATACAGAACAAGGACGAAAAGCGCATCACGCTGACGGAAAAGGTGATACTCTGTGCGGACGAGCTTTATCCCTCGGAGACCATGCAGATCGACCTTTCAATGGTGCTGGCTATCGTGACGAGATACGGCTCTTCAAACTCTCACACGGCAATACTGGCGAGGACGCTGGGGATACCGGCGATAATTGGCATCGGGGCCGAAAAGCTTAGTATGCTCCGGGACATGGAGGCTATCGTTGACGGCTACAACGGGAACGTATATATCGAGCCGGACGAGGCGGCGCTGAAGCGCCTCGATCAGCTGGCCGAGAACGAGGCCAAGAAGCGTGAGATGCTAAAGCGGTTCAAGGGGCGCAAGAACGTGACCCTTGACGGCACGGAGATCGAGGTGTTCGCCAATATCGCGGGGCTGAACGATCTCAACTATGCGCTGGAGAACGACGCCGGGGGAGTGGGGCTTTTCAGAAGCGAGTTCCTTTATTTGGGAAGGACGCAGATGCCGGAGGAGGACGAGCAGTTCTACAACTACCGGCAGGTGCTGGAGCGCATGGGCGGAAGGAAGGTCATCATCCGCACAATGGATGCGGGGGCTGACAAGAACATCAAATATTTCGGGCTTGCCAAGGAGGAAAATCCTGCGCTCGGAGTAAGGTCGATAAGGCTCTGCCTGCTGAGACCGGAGATGTTCAAGACGCAGCTTAGGGCTCTGCTCAGGGCATCGGTATATGGGAACTTAGCGATAATGCTGCCGCTTATCACAACGGCGGACGAGATACACCGGGCTAAAAAGCTGATAGAAGAGGCAAAGGATCAGCTCCGCGCCAAGGGGCAGGCCTTTGCGGAAAATATACAGGTCGGGATAATGGTGGAGACTCCGGCGGCGGTCATCATGAGCGATGAATTTGCACAGGAGTCGGATTTCTTCTCTATCGGCACAAACGATTTGGAGCAGTATATAATGGCGCACGACAGGCAGAACCTTGCGCTGGAGAGCTACTATGAGGGCAGGGATCACGAGCCGCTGCTAAGGGCTATGAGATACGTCTGCGAGAACGCTCACAGGCACGGGATACCCGTAGGCATCTGCGGTGAGCTGGGGGCTGACCTTGAGCTGACGGAGGAGTTCCTGAAAATGGGCATCGACGAGATCTCGGTCACAGCCTCACAGGTGCTGCCGCTTAGACAGCGCATAAGGACTATCAAGCTGGACGAAAGAAAGCAGCTTTTCGATCCGGCGGCGCTGAAGGCGTAGGACGTACAGGAGAAAGCCGATAATGAAAGGAGAGCCCTGCTGCAGAGGCGGGGTGAAGATAAAATGGGCATCGGAAAAACGATAAGGCCGGCAGCGGGGCTGCTGGCTGTAATGCTGGCTGTGAACGGAGGCCTTTCCGCTTATGCGGCGGATGAGGCGCAGACCGTCAGCAACAGCGACAGCGAAATAAAGATAGAGCAGACATTCCCGGAGGCCTTCGACCTTCGGAACGTGGACGGAGTGAACTATGTCACTCCTGTGAAGTCACAGGGGCCGTGGCTGACCTGCTGGGGCTTTGCGGCGGCGGCGGCCTGCGAGACGAGCATCCTCTACGAGCTAAGGAACAAGCAGGGGGTAGAAATACCGGCGGAGGAGCTGGATATCTCGGAGCTGCAGCTGGCATGGTTCTCGCACAAGCCCCTGCCCGATCCCAACGTCTACTACCCGACTCAAGGCGGCGAGGGAGGCAACTCGCTGAACATTGATATGAGCGACCACGACCGCTACACGCTGAACGCGGGAGGTCAAAGCTTTACTGCTACCTCGGTGCTGGCTATGGGTATCGGCCCCATTTCCGAGAGTGAGGTGCCGTACCGGAACAAGAGCGGAAAGCTCGTCTATAACGACAAGGGCGACCCGATATTCTATTCCACGGAGAACGAGGACTGGAGCGTGGATGAGGAGTACCGTTTCCGGTCGATGCTGGAGCTGGAGGAAAGCAATATACTGCCTTCGCCTGCAGAAATAACGGCTGACGGGGACGGCAGGATCTCCTACAGCTACGATCCCGAGGCCACCAAGGCTATGAAATCGGAGCTGACAAACGGCAGAGCCCTTTCTGTATCCTATTTTGCCGACTCGCCCTCCTTCGACACTCTTGATACGGAAAAGCATTATATCAGCGACAGCTATGCTCAATATACCAATACGCCCTTGAACGCGAACCACTGCGTCTGCATAGTCGGCTGGGACGATAATTATTCCAAGGACAACTTTTTGCAGGGAACGGACGAGAACGGCTTGAGTCTGACTCCTCCTGCGGACGGCGCGTGGATAGTAAAGAACAGCTGGGGCTCCAAAAACAGCGAATTCCCCAACAAAGATGACTGGGGCGTTGACGGCAGCGGTTATTTCTATCTTTCATATTATGACCAGTCGATACGCGAGGTTGAGAGCTTTGATTTCTACACAGAAAACTACAACAGCGATCAAGAATATCTGTCTATCGACCAGTATGACCTTATGCCCACCGGCGCTTTGGCGGGACACGTCTATTCGGAGCCGGCACTGTCGGCCAATGTTTTCAAGGCGAAGAGCGATCAGATGCTAAGAGCCGTTTCCACAGAGACTGTCATGGCGGATACAGAGGTGACATATGCGGTCTATAAGCTGAAAAAGGGCTTCAAGGATCCCACCGACGGCGAGCTGGTGTCTGTTTCTGTAAAGAAGTACGATTATTCCGGCTATCACCGGGTCAACCTTGACCGACCGATATTCATCGGAGAGGACGAATACTATTCTGTTACTGTGACCCAAAGAAGCCCGGAGGGCTACATCGTCCCGGAAAAGGAGAACACCAATCTGAACAAAGCTCTCCGGGATATCAACGATGAAGAGACGTTAAAGCATCTGCAGAGCAGCCGGAACAAAGCCTTATCGTATTTCACCGGCGTAGTGAACCGCGGTGAGAGTCTGGTCTATTATCGAGACACTCACGGCAAATACGATTGGTATGACCTCGTGGATGTCATCGATGACTGGAAGGATATTGACAACAAGGACGAGGGAGGGATGTACTGGGAATACGACAACTTCCCTATCAAGGCTTACTCCGACCCCGACATCCGGGAGGACAGTGATGAGCTGCTGAAGGACGGCACATGGGCTGACGACGGCGGCAACGGCTGTGTTTTCATACAGATTGAAAACGGCACAGAGAAGATGCGCATCATCGACCCGGCCTTTGGCTATGACAGGGCGGCAGAGGGAGATTTCCAATACACCGAAAAGCTGGGCAAGCTCAGGTACATACTGAACGACGTCCCGAACCTGCTTAGGATAGTATATATCGACTATGACGGCGGCGACACAGCGGTGCTGACGGACGAAAGCGGCAACAAGCTGCAGTGGCGGTATGTCTCCGACAAGACAGGGGCTGACTTTGAATACTACGATGACAGCGAGCTTTCGGAACTGGCTGTGATATATTACAAGTCAGTATCGAGCCACACGGGAGAGATCATGACCGAGGTGGTCGGGTCGCCCTTCGGGACGGCGAAGGTCGATGTGCTGGACACAGAGGGAAATGTGCTGGCGGAATACACCGTAAGCCGTCTGACGGCTATGGGGACTGACAAGGCCGGGAACGCGGTGGATCTTAAGACCCCGGCGGCCTATGCCGAGAAGGAGGACAAGGCTCCCGAAAAGGACAGCAACCCTGCCACGGGTGCCAAAGCGGCTGCGCTGGCGATATGCGCTGCTGCGCTCTTAGCTTCGGCGGCAATAAGGAAAAAGCGCTGACAGCATTTCGGTGCGGGCGTCATAAAACAGTTTGATCCAGACACTTCTGCTGTAACACGGCAGAGGTGTCTTTTTTAGTTGACAGTTGATAATGAGCAATATAGGAGCCCATGAATGGGGATCGGTGCCCGAGGGTGTTCCTTTCATCATCCATTATCAGCTGTCAGCTAACGATCAATAACAAAATTTTTGTAAATTTAGCTGTGATCGGTTGACAAACGGGCGGTAAAGTAGTATAATAATATGTACTGTGATGATGCCCCCATAGTTAAATGGATATAACAAGCCCCTCCTAAGGGCTAGTTGTAGGTTCGATTCCTACTGGGGGTGCCAGTCACGGGCTTGTAGCTCAGTTGGGAGAGCGCTGCGTTCGCAACGCAGAGGTCGGGAGTTCGAACCTCCTCAGGTCCACCAGCAGGAGCTTGACCCTGCACTCAACGCCCTCGCAGGTAAAGCGCGGGCGTCATAATGTGAATTGATACGGGCACCTCTGCTGTAATACGGCGGAGGTGTCTTTGTGCAGCGCCGCTTCTTAAAGAAGAAAGAACAAAGAATAAATAAGAAATAAAAATGAAGGTATCGCCTTCGGCGATGATTATAATACCGTCAGAAACGCAGACACCTTGTTTATTCTTTATTCTTTCTTCTTTATTTTTATTAGCGGCAACGGGAGGTCTATTGACAAAAGGCTGTCCGGCTGATAAAATAGAAATATGCATTTTTATGGAGGTTATTGTATGACTAAAGGAATACTTTTTGATCTGGACGGCACGCTGTGGGACTCCTCGGAGATCGTGGTGGATGCGTGGAACGCCTGCATTGCGGAAAAGACCGACCGCCCGGAGCGGATAACTGTTGCGGACATGAAAAGCTACATGGGCAAGACGCTGGACGTTATCGCGTCGCTGATCTTCCCTTCCCTGCCGGCGGAGGAGCAGCTAAGGATAATCAAGATGTGCTTTATATATGAAGAGGAATACATCCGCAGGCACAAGCCACGTTTCTTCGACCGCGAGAGGGAGATACTGGAGGCGCTTTCAAAGGACTACAAGCTGGCGGTGGTGAGCAACTGCCAGGTGGGCTACATTGAGCTTTACATGGGTCACTGCGGCTTTCCGGAGCTGTTCTGCGATTTCGAAAGTGCGGGGAACACCGGGCTTTCCAAGGGACAGAACATCCGGCTGGTAATGGAGCGTCAGGGAATTGACAAATGCGTTTACGTCGGTGACACGGCAGGAGACGAGCAGGCCTCTCGGGAGGCGGGTGTCCCCTTTATCCATGCGGCCTACGGCTTCGGCACTCCCGAAGCGCCGGATGCCTCTATCCGCTCACTGGACGAGCTGGCGGAGGCAGCGGCAAAGCTTATCTGACATCAGTTTCAATGCACAATGCATAATGCCCAGTCTCACGGAGCGTGAGACTGGGCATTGTGCATTGAAAAGCTTTTTGCATTGAAAAAAATTCTTTACATTCTGCGAAAAGTGTGTTATAATGATTTTGTATGCAATATATTGCGGAAGGATAGTTTATGGATAACAACAAATTCAAGGACAGGAAAAACAGACCCGCTCCCCGCGAGGAGGATGACAGCGGGCTGATAATAGGCCGCAACCCGGTAACGGAGGCGCTTAAAGCAGGTCTGCCGATAGATACCGTATATATCGACCCGGCGGCGGGCGGCTCTGCGGGTCATATCAGAGCGCTGGCAAAGGAGCGGGGCATCGTCGTCAAGGACGCGGATGACAGGAAGCTGTCGAAAATGTGCAGAGGGGCTTCGCATCAGGGCGTAGCCGCTGTGGGGGCGTGTGCGGAATATGCGGAGATAGACGACATATTCAGAGCTGCAGAGGAAAAGGGCGAGGAGCCGTTTATAATCATCTGCGACGAGATCGAGGATCCGCACAACTTAGGCGCGATAATCAGAACGGCTGAAACTGCCGGGGCTCACGGGGTCATCATCCCGAAGAGGAGGAGCGCTTCGCTGAACTTTACGGTGTTCAAGACCTCGGCGGGGGCGGCAAGCTATGTGCCTGTGGCAAGGGTCGCCAATCTGGCGGCGGCTGTGGAGGAGCTGAAGGAACGGGGCGTATGGATATACGGCACCGACGGCTCCGGGCAGGACTATACCGAGGTGAGCATGACGGGAGCTGTGGGGCTGGTGATCGGCTCGGAGGGCTTTGGAATGGGCAGGCTGATGAAGGAAAAATGTGACTTCCTGCTGAAGCTGCCTATGGCTGGCAGGATAACGTCGCTGAATGCGTCGGTGGCTGCCGGGATATTTATGTATGAGATCGTCCGTCAGCGGAGGTCTGCAAATGGACAGGGGTGAAGATTTTGAGCGATAAGCGTTCAATTGAAAATATGAGCGGCGATATCGACGGCATCATGGACAAGGCAAGGGGCAGGGTCGAGGAGATCAGCCCGGTCATTCCGGAGGATGAGGGCCGCAGCCGCGCTGAAAGGAATGCGGACGAGATAAGCCGCAGGATGAAGGAGCGCCGCGCAAGAGGCGAGGTGCGTGAGGAAAGTGAGGAGACCCCCGTTAAGCGCACGGAGGTCAGCGAGATAGATATGCAGCTGACCGGGAAGATACTTGCGCGGACGGGTGAATTCGAGCGTGCCACCGACATTCCCAACGACTTGGATTACGAGACACGCTCCGGGATGCTGAAGGAAAAGCGTCAAGGGAAGGTCGATAATTTCCGGTACAGGCGGGACAGCGACGTGCCGGAGGAGGATGAGGACATGACCGAGACAAGGCACAAGGGTCAGCACGAGTTCGAGGGCTACGGCGACGAGAAAAAAGTGCTGGAGGACATTCTGCAGGTCAAGAGCAACCTTACGGTGAGGATGTGCGTGCTGCTTTTTGCGGGCATCTTCACGCTGCTGCTGACGCTGGCGAATGACCTTTCGCTGCCGCTGGTGACCATATTCGACAAGGTGGAAAATCCCTCGACCTTCATGTTCACCAACACCATACTCGGCATTGCGGCTGTTGCCGTGAGCTACACGGTGATAGTTGAGGGCATAAAGAACCTGTTCAAGGGACGTGCGGACTGCGACAGCCTTGCGGCTGCGGGGATGATCGTTACGGTGGTCACGGGAATAGTCACCCTGTTTGAGCCCTCGATAGTAAGGCAGCAGTTCTATCATGTTTATACGACAACTGCGATATTCGGGCTGATATTCAACACACTGGGCAAGCTGATGATAGTCAAGCGGACGGAGAGGAATTTCCGCTTTGTGGCAGAGGGCTTTGACAAATACGCGGTGGTATCGGTCGATAACGAGGACACTGCCGGAAAGATGACCGGCGGGGTGCTGAACGATTTCCCGGAGCTGGCCACCATGAAGAAGACAGAGTTCGTCAGGGACTTTATGAAAAACAGCTACTCGACGGATGTAGCCGACCTTTACGCCCGCCGGATGACGCCGGTGATACTTATCGTGTCGGTGGCGGTGGGACTGCTTTCGCTGGTGTTTGAAAAAAGCACTGCCGGCACCACCGAAAAGATATTCAACATCTTCGGCGTGATCTCGGGGACGGTAACGCTCTGCTCCTCGCTTTCGCTGATGCTGATCGTCAACATCCCGCTGGGGAGAGCCCAGAACAAGTATCTTAGGTATTCCGGCGTTATGCTGGGCTATTCGGCGGTGGACAAGTTCTCGGACACCAACTCGGTGCTGATAGACGCGGAGCAGCTTTTCCCGCGGAGCATGGTGGATATCAAGAATCTGAAGCTTATCGGCTCAAACAAGATAGAGGAATGCATACTCTATGCGGCGAGCCTGTCCTGCCAGGCAGGGAGCATACTTAGCTCGGCCTTTTACAAGATACTCCGGGGCAAGACAGAGATGCTCTGCCCGGTGGAGAGCTACATCTACGAGGACGGTCTGGGGCTTTCGGGCTGGATAGAGAACAAGCGGGTGCTGCTGGGTTCAAGGCAGCTGATGATAAATCACTCGATCGAGGGGCTGCCCTCGGAGGCTAAGGAGGCTGAATACGCCAAGGGCAACATGGTGCTGTATCTGTCGGTATCGGGCATCGTATCCATGCTGTTTGTGGTGGAGGCAAAGGCCAGTCTTTCGGTTGCGAAGTGGCTTAAGGAGCTTGGCAAAAACGGCATCGTCAGCGTTGTGCGGACGGTGGACGGGTTCATCGACCGGGACTTTATAGCGAGGCTTTTCGGGGTGAACGCCGACATGGTGAAGCTGCTGCCCTTCCGCTTCCATAACGACTATATCAAGGAGACAGGCTACACTGACGAGGTGTCGTCGCCAATGCTCTGCTCGGGGCACTTCCCCTCGTTTGCAATGCTTCTGACGGGAACAAAGAGGCTCAAGCAGATCTCGACCCTCGGTGTGGCGATACAGGCGGGGGCCTGCGTGCTGGGCTTCGGCATCGCGCTGATAATGACGCTGCTCGGCACCTTCGGGCAGCTGACACCGACATTCATTTTCATCTACAACATGGTGTTCCTGCTCATCACCGTATTCGCACAGAAGCAAAGAGTGTGATAGGTGTCGCGGTCTGTCGAACGATAAATTTATATGTAGAAATTTATAAAAAAGTGTTGCATTTTCCGCAACAATATGTTATAATGATTAAAATTATTGTTTAAAGAGGTGTTTCACATGAAGAAGTTTCTCAAGGAATTCAAGGAGTTTGCACTCAAGGGCAACGTAATGGATCTGGCGATAGGCGTTATCATCGGTGCTGCGTTCGGTAATATCGTTACCGCTTTCACCGAGGATATCATCAATCCGTTCATTGCGGGTATCGGCGGCGCAGAGTTCGGCTTTAGGATCCCGATCTACGGCGGCCAGCACATACTCCTCGGCGATTTCCTGACAGCTGTTATCAACTTCGTTATCATGGCACTCTGCATCTTCCTGATGATGAAGGCCGTAAACAAGCTGATGAGCCTGGGCAAAAAGAAGGAGGAGGAGGCTGCTCCCACTACCAAGGTATGCCCCTTCTGCAAGACCGACATCAACATCGAGGCTACAAGGTGCCCCAACTGCACATCTGTTCTCGAGGAGAATTAAGTCAAACACTGCAAAGCCTGCGGGCGGCCGTTACGGCCGCCTGCTTTTTTTGTGCGTAAACACGCCCTTTGCGGAGAGCCGTGAGAGGGGTGTTATACAACTGTGAAATTATTGAAAAAAATGAGTAATAATCTATGAAAAGGGCTTGCAAAATTTATCCTGTTGTAGTATAATAGATATATAAAATTATTAGGAGGTACACTACAATGGCTAATGTAAAAGTTGCAATCAACGGTTTTGGTCGTATCGGCCGTCTGGCTTTCAGACAGATGTTCGGTGCAGAGGGTTATGAGATCGTAGCTATCAACGATCTGACCAAGCCCTCGATGCTGGCTAACCTGCTCAAGTATGACACTGCCCAGAAGGGCTACTGCGGAGTTATCGGTGAAAATCTTCACACTGTTTCCGCTGATGACGAGGCCAACACTATCACTGTTGACGGCAAGACTCTGAAGATCTATGCAATGGCTAACGCTGCAGAGCTGCCCTGGGGCGAGCTGGGCGTTGACGTTGTTCTCGAATGCACAGGTTTCTACTGCTCAAAGGCCAAGAGCCAGGCTCACATTGATGCAGGCGCTAAGAAGGTCGTTATCTCTGCTCCTGCAGGCAACGATCTCCCCACTATCGTTTACAGCGTAAACGAAAAGACCCTTACCAAGGACGACAAGAGCATTTCTGCTGCTTCCTGCACAACCAACTGCC
>JAFSSS010000015.1 GCA_017450925.1 Ruminococcus sp.
AAGGATGAAGAGTGGGTAGTCAAGGGACTGACCGTAGGCGAGACCTACAGCTTGACCGAGACCACCGCTCCCGACGGTTACGAGAAGGCCGAGACTATCTACTTCAAGGTAGATAAGGACGGCAACGTAACAGTTTCTGACAAGGCAGACGGCACATTCACCGCAGCCAAGGACGGCAAGGTAGTAATGGTCGATGACTACAGCAAGAAGACTGTAAACATCCGCAAGGAAGACATCGGCGGCGATCTGATCGACGGCGCTAAGCTGATCGTTTCAGACGCTAAGGGTACAGAGATCGCAGTTTGCGAAAGCACTTCCAAGGACAGCGAATGGACAGTAACCGGCCTCACAGTCGGCGAGGTTTACAAGCTGACCGAGGAAACTGCTCCCGACGGTTATGTAAAGGCCGAGGATATCTACTTCAAGGTAGATAAGGACGGCAGCGTAACAGTTTCCGACAAGGCAGACGGCGAATTCAGCAAGCCCGAAGAGAACAAGGTTGTCATGGTAGATAAGGAAGAGGAGACCGACGAATCCAACTCTGAATCTTCGTCTGACAGCAATCCCGAAGGACTGGATGACAGCGAGTCACAGGGCGACAGCACCGGCGACAGTGAGTCACAGGGCGACGGCACTCACGACAGTGAGTCCAACCCGGACAGCACCGGCGACAGCGAGTCCAACCCGGACAGCACTGGCGACAGCGAGTCCAACCCGGACAGCACCGGCGACAGCGAATCCAATCCCGACAGCCTTGATGAAAGCGAGTCCAATCCCGACAGCAATGACGACAGCGACTCCAACACAGACAGCGACTCCAATCCCGACGGCGATTCAAATCCCGGCGGCAATAACAGCGGCGATTCCACGCCCGACAGCTCTACCGATTCCGGCAAGCCCGACAGCACCGGCAATCCGGGAGGCAACGGCAACGGCGGCGGAAATACACCTAACACCGGTGCTGCAGCAAGCGGCACAGCAGGTGCTTTGGCTATCGCAGCTGCACTGTTTGTGATCTCAAAGCGCAAGAAGGATAAGGAAGACTGATCCCGATCTTTGATCTCAGGGCCGGCACAGAAATGTGCCGGCCTTTTTGTTTCGTAAAACAGGTATTATTGCACAAACGGCAGAGTTTTGAGTGTTGAAACAGTGCTTTTTCAAACTGTCTGAAAAAATGGACGAAAACGATTAAAATTGAAAAATTCTTGTAAAAATTCATTTCTGTTTGTTGAATATGTACCAATTACCAGTTTGAAAAATGGGTAAAGTGTATCAATTGTTAACGTATGATGCCGGGGCGGAATGTCATGTAATATTTACCAAACAACTCGGAATAAAAGTTACGAGACGGTAACAGAAACCGTTTAAATGTTGTTAAAATGCATAATTTATCGGTGAAATATTTGTACAAAACTCCATATTTTATTACACAGAACAGAAAAAAACAGAAAAGTGCTTGAAATTCGGGCGGAAATATTGTATATTTTTATTAACGGAAACGTTTGAAATACTAAGTTCATTCAGTCGGGCAAGATATAGCTTAAACGATTGAAATGACTGAAAGGCGGAAATCTCATTGGTTTCATTGAAAGACATTTCCGTCCGCTGCGGCGTTTCGGTTGCAACAGTGAGCAAGGCGCTCAACGGTCATAAGGACGTCAGTGAGGCAACCAGAGAAAGGCTCGTTCGCACAGCCAGGGAAATGGGGTATTTCCCCAACGCTCAGGCGCGTGCTCTCAAGACTAACAGAACGTATAATCTCGGCGTGATGTTTCTCGATGAGGCGGGCAGGGGACTTACTCATGAGTTCTTCGCAAAGGTGCTCAACAGCTTCAAGACAGAGGCAGAGCGTGCCGGCTACGATATCACGTTCATCAGCAACAAAGATATCGGCGGGCGCAGGATGTCAACGTATGAACACTGCAAGTACCGGAGTGTTGACGGAATCGTTATTGCATGCACCGATTTCACAACACCTGATGTCTTTGAGGTCATCAATGGCGACATTCCCGTTGTCACGATCGACCACATCTTTGACTGCCGGACTGCGGTCGTTTCAAACAACGAAAGCGGAATGGAAAGGCTCTTGAATTATGTTGCGGACTGCGGGCATAAAAAGATAGCCTACATACAGGGAAAGAAATCGGCGGTGGCTGAAAAGAGGCTCGCGGGCTTCTGGAAAGCCTGTACCGCAAGAGGTATCGAGATCAGACCCGATTGGCTGCTTACCGGAGATTACTGCAATCCCGACAACACATATCAGCTCACTAAAAAGCTGCTCCGGAATAAGGAGATCCCAACCTGTATTTTTATGCCGGACGATTATGCGGCTATCGGAGGGCTCAATGCGATCAAGGACGCGGGGCTTTCGGTACCGGAGGATATCTCGGCTGTCGGATACGACGGGATAGCTTATTCACAGCTGTTGAGTCCAAAGCTGACGACCTATTCACAGGATACTCCGAAAATTGGCGCAACGGCGGCGAAGCAACTAATCTCTCTTATAGAGAACCCAAGAACGACCTTTACAGAGGTCATCACAGTTGACGGACAGTTCCTCGAGGGGGGCTCCGTTAAAAAGCTTTAGGCATTTCGTAACGCGGAAAGTCCGCGGAACAAGAATAAAATGCAAAATTTAAGGAGGAAATTTATTATGGCACAGTTAAAGAAGATCCTGGCTGGCACTTTTGCAGTAGCTATGGCAGCTTCCGTTCTCGCATCTTGCGGCGACAGCAGCTCCAGCTCCAAGGCAGCAGATGCAAGCGGCGCAGCTGACACAAGCGCTGCAGCTGGTACTGAAAGCAAAGGCGGAAACGCTGCAGCTTCCGGCAACATCAAAGAGCCCAAGGCTGAAAGAATCACCCAGACCGCAGAGGGCAGCGCTGATTCTCAGAAGAAGCTCAGGATCTGCACATGGAACGAAGAGTTCAAGAACAGACTTCGTGCATACTATGATCAGTATGACAAGGAAAAGTCCGGCATGACCGGTGAGACCGACAAGGACGGTAACTTCATCGTTGGCGAGAAGGAATACCTCAAGGACGGCACCGAGATCGAGTGGCTGACCACACCTAACAAGGACAACGCTTATCAGAACAAGCTCGATACCGATCTGGCAGCTCAGGCTGGCAGCGATATGAAGATCGATATGTTCCTTATCGAGGCTGACTACGCTCTGAAGTATGTAAACGGACCTTATGTAATGCCTATCAAGGAAGTTGGTCTGACTGACGACGACCTCAAGGAGCAGTATCAGTACACCAAGGATATCGTTACCGACTCCAACGGCGACCTCGAGGCTGTTTCCTGGCAGGCAACTCCCGGTCTGTTCGCTTACAGACGTGACATCGCTAAGGACGTTCTCGGCACCGATGATCCTGCCGAGGTACAGGCTAAGATCTCCAACTGGGATGACTTCAACGCTGTTGCAGCTCAGATGAAGGAAAAAGGCTACTTCATGCTCTCCGGCTATGATGACAGCTACAGAACCTTCTCCAACAACGTTACTAAGGGCTGGGTAGATGCTGACTCCAACGTTGTTATCGACGATAACATCATGAAGTGGGTTGACCAGACCAAGGAATACACAGAGAAGGGCTACAACAACAAGACCGCTCTGTGGTCTGAAGAGTGGGGCAAGGACCAGTCCAAGGAAGGTAAGGTATTCGGCTTCTTCTACTCCACATGGGGCATCAACTTCACTCTGGCCGGCAACGCTAAGAGCAACGATCTGTACTATGTATGCCCGGGTCCTCAGGCTTATTACTGGGGCGGTACCTGGATCTGTGCTGCTGACGGCACCGATAACAAGGATATCGTTAAGGACATCATGTACAAGCTGACCTGCGATAAGGACAACATGAAGAAGCTCACTCAGGAGACTCAGGACTACACCAACAACAACGCTGCTATGAAGGAGCTGTCTGAAGGCTTCCAGTCCGAGTTCCTCGGCGGCCAGAACCACATCGCTCTGTTCGTAGATGCTGCTGCTAAGATCGACGCTTCCAACGCTGGTCCGTATGACCAGGGCTGCAACGAGGAGATCCAGACTGCATTCCACGACTACTTCAGCGGTAAGGTTGACAAGGACACTGCTCTTGCTAACTTCTACAAGGCTATCAAGGTTAAGTATCCTAACCTCAAGACTCCTTCATAATTTAAACGTCTATAGGTTTATTTCAAACTAAATAGAACGCTTGCTGAAATCGGGGGCGGGATCAAACCCGTCCCCTGTTTTTAGCTGTAAAGACGATATGAAAGGATAAATGGCTTAAAAGCTATAGTGGGTGATCAGATGCGTAGAAAATCTATAAGCTATGCCAAGTGGGGATATATCTTCATTATCCCGTTCTTCGTAGCTTTTATCATGTTCAACCTTATCCCTCTGATCTCGACCTTCAAAAACTCCTTCTATGAGTATTATTTCATCCAGGGTTATAAGCAGGTCGGACCTAACTGGGTAGGGCTTGATAACTATTCAGAACTTTTTAAAGCCGAAAACGACCTTATGAAGTATTTCGGCAACACCTTTATTATTTGGCTGCTCGGTTTCATTCCGCAGATCTTCTTCTCACTGCTGTTTGCCTCATGGTTCACAGACCTGAGAATGAAGCTCAAGACCGGCGCCTACAAGATCATTTTCTATCTGCCTAATGTAATCATGGCTGCTGCAATGGGTATGCTGTTCTTCACACTGTTCTCCCAGAGCGGCCCTATCAACAGCATTTACAAGAGTATTACAGGTTCGACCGAGCCGATAATGTTCTTTGAACACGTTTGGACACAGCGTGGTATCATCGCCCTCATCAACTTCTTGATGTGGTTCGGTAATACAACTATCATGCTGATGGCTGCTATCAACGGTATCGATCCGTCGCTCTATGAGTCCGCTCAGATCGACGGCGCTAATCCTACCCAGACCTTCTGGAGGATCACGATCCCGCTGATAAGACCTATCCTTCTCTATGTTCTTATTACATCTCTTATCGGTGGTCTGCAGATGTTCGACGTACCGCAGATCGTCGCAAACGGCGGTTCTGCTGTCGATAACACCAGTATGACGGTTGTTGTTTACCTGAACAAATACCTGTCGGTAAGTAAGAACTACGGTATGGCCGGCGCACTTTCAGTTATACTGTTTATTGTTGCCGCCGTGCTTAGTATGGTAATCTTCTTCCTTACTACAGAAAGAGATACTAAGAAGAAAAAGAAGAAAGGAGGAAGAAAGTAATGGCAGCTCCTGTTGATGCAGTCGGCGCTAAGAGCAATTCGACTAATATACTGGTAAGAAGGATCATTTCCTATACCGTACTTACGATATTTGCTTTCCTCGCCCTGTTCCCCTTCTTCCTTCTGATTATCCAGATGACACGTTCGTCTGCTGATATCAACCAAGGATTTAAGCCCATACCCGGCGGCTCCTTCGGAGAGAACTTTAAGACAGTTATGAACAACAATAACTGGAGAATGCTTAAGGCTCTTAGAAACAGCTTTATCGTTTCGGGTCTGACTGCTTTCCTTTCTACTTATTTCTCCGCACTCACAGCCTATGCTATCCACGTTTACGATTTCAAGCTTAGAAAGTTCCTGTTCACTTTCATCCTTATGATAATGATGGTTCCTGCACAGGTCTCTGCTCTCGGTTTCGTAAACCTGATGAACGACATGGGCCTCAAGAACAGCTATATCCCCCTCATTCTTCCCTCTATCGCAGCTCCTGCTACCTTCTTCTTCATGAAGCAGTACATGGAAAGCTCACTGCCTCTTGACATCGTCGAGGCGGCGCGAATAGACGGAAGCGGCGAGTTTAGGACATTCAACTCACTGATCCTGCCTATCTTGAAGCCGGCTATCGCTGTTCAAGCTATCTTTACATTCGTATCAAGCTGGAATAACTTCTTTATTCCTGCCCTGCTGATCGATGATCCCGATAAGAGAACACTTCCTATCGTTATTCAGATCATCAGAAGCGCTGACCTTGCATCTCTCGACCTCGGAGCGGTTTACGTTGCGATCGGTATTTCAATCGTGCCTGTTGCTATTGTTTACCTCGTTCTGTCGAAGTTCATTATCCGTGGTATTGCACTCGGTGCAGTTAAGGGCTGATACAAGTTCATTTCAAACCGCGTCCTTCGGGGCGCGGTTTTTTTGTTGAGATACTTGACGGACGCTGTGAAATATAGTATAATAATGTAAACGATTAACATCAATGAAAAGGAGTTTTGATTTATGGCTTTTGTAATCGGAGTGGATTGCGGCACCAGCGGCACCAAGACCGTGCTGTTTGACGAGGCAGGCAGCGTTATCGCCTCAAAGACTATCGAGTATCCTATGTATCAGCCCCAAAACGGCTATGCCGAGCAGTGGCCCGGCGACTGGTCAAACGCTATGATTGATACTATCAAGGCGGTCATGGCTCAAAGCGGCGTCAGCAAGGACGATGTGAAGGGCATCGGTATTTCCGGCCAAATGCACGGGCTTGTTATGCTAGATAAGGATAACAACGTCATCCGTCCCTCTATAATCTGGTGCGATCAGCGTACCGCCAAGGAAGTAGAGTGGATGAACGAGAACGTGGGCGAGAAAAAACTGATCGAGATCACCGCCAATCCCGCCCTCACCGGCTGGACGGCCGCCAAGATCCTTTGGGTAAAGAACAACGAGCCCGAGAATTTCGCTAAGATCGCTCACATCCTGCTGCCAAAGGATTTCCTGCGCTTTGTGCTGACGAATGAATATGCCACCGAGGTTTCCGATGCCTCGGGTATGCAGCTTCTCGATGTCCCCAACAGGAAGTGGTCGGACGAGCTTATCTCTGCTTTCGGGCTGGACAAGAGCTGGTTCGGCAAGGTATATGAATCCTGCGAGGTGACCGGCACGCTGACAAAGTGCATGGCCGAGGAGCTGGGTCTCAACGAGGGAACTATCGTTGTGGGCGGTGCCGGCGATAACGCCGCCGCTGCTATCGGCACCGGCGTCTGCGAGGACGGCAAGGCCTTCACGACTATAGGTACCTCCGGCGTTGTATTTGCGCATACATCCTCGATCTCTATCGACCCCAAGGGACGTGTTCATACCTGCTGTGCAGCTGTTCCCGGAAGCTGGCACGTTATGGGCGTGACACAGGGCGCAGGCCTGTCACTGAAATGGTTCAGAGATAACTTCTGCGGCTCTGAAAAAGAGACCGCCAAGTATATGGGTGTGGATGAATACTACCTTATGGACAAGCAGGCCGAGACAGTTCCTGTCGGTGCTAACAGGCTGCTTTACCTGCCTTACCTTATGGGCGAGCGCACCCCGCACCTTGACCCCAACGCCCGCGGCGTGTTCATCGGCCTCTCTGCTATGCACACCAAAAAGGAAATGCTCCGGGCTGTAATGGAGGGCGTTTCCTACAGCCTCCGTGACTGTGTCGAGGTTTTCCGCGATATGGATATCAATGTATCGGACATGATGGCCTGCGGCGGCGGCGGAAGCTCTCCGCTGTGGCGTTCCATGCTGGCCGACCTGTATAACTGTCCCGTAAAGACTGCCGCCTCGAAGGAGGGTCCTGCGCTGGGCGTGGCTCTGCTGGCTCTCACAGGCGCTGGCGTATATTCCAGCGTCCCCGAGGCCTGCAAGGCTGTGGTCAAGACCGACAAGATACAGCAGCCCGATGCTGCCAAGGTGCCGGAGTATGAAAAATACTATCAGCTTTACCGCGAGATCTATCCCGCGCTGAAGGCTTCCTTTGCTAAGCTGGCCTCACTGTGATAATGCACAGAATTGCGCGTGAATATTTGTGCATAATAACACCATAAAAACAAAGCCTGCTGTCCGTATATATGATATATGACAGCAGGCTTTCTGTTAAAAACCAAGTGAGGTGCATTTATATGAACAAAAGGATCGCAGTATCAGCAGCTTTAGCAGCAGTTTTAGCCCTTTCAGCCGTCGGCTGTGGGAACACAGAGGGTTCAGCCGCTCCCGTGAGCAACGAATACAGCTTTAAGGAGGCCAATATCGAAACAGCTCCCGATTTCAATTCAGCCGCCGCAGATTTTTCGGCAGAGCTTTTTAAGAGCATCTGCTCCGAGGATATAAAGGCCGGAAGAAATGCCTTCGCTTCACCGGAGTCGGTCATGCTGGCTCTTGGACTTGCCGCCAACGGCGCGGGCGGTGATACCCTTGCACAGTTCGAGCAGGTCATGGGCAAGGGCATGAAGCTTGAGGATATCAACACCGGCCTTTCCGGTCTGATAACGAAGGCAAGGACTGAAAAGAACGTGGAATTTGACATAGCCAACTCCATATGGGTCAAGAACAGCGATCAGATAACGTTGAAAAAGTCCTACGCCGAGCTTTGCAAGGAGCGCTTCGATGCAGACAGCTTCCTTGAGCCATTCGATGACGGAACTGTGGAGAAGCTCAACAGCTGGGTCAAGGACAAGACAAAGGGAATGATCGACAGGATCAAGGATCGTTTTGAAGCTGACGAGGTGGCGGTGCTGATGAATGCTGTCGCCTTTGACGGAAAGTGGAGCGTACCCTTTGACGAAAACAGAGTCACAGGCACGGTCTTCCATTCCGCCGACGGCAAGGAGCAGGAGTGCAAAATGATGCACATTACAGAGCATACTTACATCAGTGATGAAAATGCCGTGGGTTTTGTGAAGCCCTACGAGGGCGACCGCTATGCCTTTATGGCTCTGCTGCCGAATGAAAATACAAGCCTTGCGGATTATGTTCAGACTCTCACCGGCGAAAAGCTGCTCTCGCTTTATAATAGCCGTCAAGAGCAGCAGGTGATAACAGCCCTGCCGAAGTTCAGCTTTGACTGGGGCGGCAGCATTGCCGAGAGCTTGAAGTCAATGGGGCTTGACAAGGCATTCGCTCCCACCGCCGACTTCACCAATATGGCTGATACCTCCACCGGACAGCTCTATATCGGTGATGTCGTTCATAAGACCCATATCGAGGTCAACAGTGAAGGCACCAAGGCCGCTGCAGTTACCGAGATAGAATTGTATTGCGGCGGCGCAATGAATTTGGACGAGGTCAAGACGGTGACGCTTGACCGTCCTTTCCTGTTCTCTATCATCGACACAGAAACAGGCCTGCCCGTATTCATGGGAGCAGTAAGCTCTATCGAAAAGTAATGACAGCAGAAAACCCCTCCGGAGCTCCGGAGGGGTCTGTCTGTTTATATAGGCGATCAGCTGTTGAGCAGCTTTTCGGCGCTGGCAAGCTTAACGGCGCAGACAAATACCTTCATCGCCTGCTCCAGCTCGGAAACAGGGGGGAGTGTGGGGGCAATGCGGATGTTGGAGTCGTGGGGATCCTTCTTGTAGGGATAGGTGGCACCCGCGCCGGTCATTACCACGCCGGCCTCCTTGCAGAGGGAAACTACGCGCTTTGCACAGCCGTCAAGGGTGTTGAAGCTGATGAAATAGCCGCCGTTGGGACGTGTATAGGTACCTATGCCGAGGGGCTGTATCTCCTTGTCGAGAGCGTCCAGCACTGCCTTGAACTTGGGCGCGATGATCGCTCTGTGCTTTTCCATTTGAGCCATAAGGCCGTCATAGGAGCCGAAGAACTTAGCGTGACGCAGCTGATTTATCTTATCGTAGCCTATAGTCTGAATGGTCATCAGCGACTTGATATACTCGACATTCTTGACCGAGGCAGCCATTACAGCAACACCGCCGCCCGCAAAGGATATCTTCGAGGTCGAGGCGAACTCATAGACCATATCCTCGCTGCCCTGCTTCTTGCACTCCTCCAGCAGATTCAGCAGCTTATCGGGAGTATCGGTCAGGTGGTGAATGCAGTAGGCATTGTCCCAGAAGATGCGGAAGTCCTTGGCGGCAGGCTTGAGAGCCGCAAAGCGTTTAACGACCTCGTCCGAATAGGTTATGCCGGTGGGGTTCGCGTACATGGGAACGCACCAGATGCCCTTGATAGAGTCGTCCTCTGCCACCAGCTTTTCGATCATGTCCATATCGGGGCCGTTTTCGTCGGTGGGGATGTTTATCATCTCAAAGCCGAACTGCTCGGTGATAGCGAAGTGCCTGTCATAGCCGGGAACAGGGCAGAGCCACTTTATCTTGGGCAGATCCTTCCACGGCTTCTGAACACCGTCCACGCCGAAAACGTAGCAGCGCATTATCATGTCGTACATTATATTAAGGCTGGAGTTTCCGCAGATGATAAGCTCGTCGTTGCTGACGCCCAGCATGGGAGCGAAAAGGTTCTTAGCGTCAACGATGCCGTCCAGACCGCCGTAGTTGCGGCAGTCGGTGCCGTCAGAGGCCTTGTAGTCCTTGTCGTAGCTGTTTACGGCAGCAAGCATTTTCATAGCCAGATCAAGCTGCTCGCTGGAGGGCTTGCCTCTTGCCATGTTGAGCGAAAGGCCGAGAGCCTTATAGCCGTCATACTCTGCTTTGACTTCATCTCTGAATTTTTCAAGCTGTTCCTTATTCATTTCACTAAGCTGCATCACAAATTCCTCCGATTGGCAATTGTATTGACCTGCATACCGTATCACGCATATCTGCGCGGGATAATGCCTCCGGTCAGACCTTTATTATTATATACCCGCCGGCGGGAATTTGCAAGTTGTTTTTGCCTTCCTTGCAAAAAATCATTATATTGTACAGTTTTCAATTGTTAACGGTCAAAGCAGAAAGCACAATGCACAATAACAAAACAGGCGCCTGCATCAGCGCAGGCGCAATAAAGAAGTTTTTTTCCGACACTTCTGCTGTATCACGGCAGAAGTGTCTTTGCGTTACTTAGTGCAGCGCCTGCTAAAAGAAAAAAGAAGAAAGAATAAATAAGAAATAATAATCAAGGTATCGCC
>JAFSSS010000016.1 GCA_017450925.1 Ruminococcus sp.
CTTTGCGGACATATTTCAAAATATATCGCCGCAGGCGATACCTTGATTATTATTTCTTATTTATTCTTTCTTCTTTTTTCTTTTAGCAGGCGCTGCACTAAGTAACGCAAAGACACTTCTGCCGTGATACAGCAGAAGTGTAGGAATAAAAACTTCTTTATTGCGCCTGCGCTAAGGGTATGCCGTTTTTCTTTACCGAATAAAAAGAAAGCTCTCCCCTGCGGACGGACAGACGGACGGACGCTGCAAAGGCGGCAGCCGCGCAGTCTGTCTGTTCTTGTCTGTTCTGTTCTTTCTTTTCTTTTCTTGTCTGTTCTTTTCTTTTCTGTGAGAAGAATGTCAGCATTTTCGGAAAAAATGTTGACATTTTTGACCGAAATGTATGCATTTGGCGTTTTCTGACAAGGCGGCAGGCTTGACACGGTCGGCTTTAGCGTCAGTTTTTATGCCGGCCTTATGACATCAGCAGTCGCCGGCACACGTTCGGATATCTGCCTCTGCGAAAATTTGACAAGCGGCCGGAAATGTGCTATAATAAAGAGTACACCATTAACAGGAGGAACATTTCACATGGGAATAAATGTTGCGCTTGACGGTCCCTCCGGGGCCGGAAAATCCACTATCGCAAAAAAGGTGGCCGCGAAGTTCGGCTTTATATATGTGGATACCGGGGCGCTTTACCGCTCCGTGGCTTACTATACAGTCTCACAGGGCACCGACCCCGGGGATACCGATAAGGTCATCGCCGGACTGGCCGGCTGCAGGGTCGGGCTGGAATACCGCGAGGGTACACAGTGCGTTATCGTCAACGGCGAGGACGTTTCGGATAAGATACGCACCCCGGAGATATCTATGGCCGCCTCAAAGACCTCTGCTATCCCGCAGGTGAGAAGCTTTCTGTTCGACCTGCAGAAGGATATCGCCGCCAAGAACGATATCATCATGGACGGGCGGGATATAGGCACTGTGGTGCTGCCGGAGGCGCAGGTGAAGGTGTTCCTCACCGCCTCGGCAGAGGAGCGTGCGAACCGCCGCTTCAAGGAGCTTCGGGAAAAGGGCGACCCCTCGACCTATGAAGAGGTGCTGGCGGATATCAACCAGCGCGACTATAACGACACCCACCGCGAGACCGCTCCCCTGCGCAAGGCCGAGGACGCCGTCGAGGTTGACTCGACCTCTATGTCACCGGCGGATGTCATCGAAACTATCGCCGCACTGATAACCGAAAGAACGGGCGCTCAGCCGGTCAAAAAAAAAGCCGCCAGAGAGCGTAAGCCCCTGCTGGACTTCTCCGGCGTAGAGCCGGTCAAGCGGGGCAAAAAGCTCAACCCCATAAGGATGTTCTTCTATAATCTGCTTAGGTATATCGTGCTGGGCGGCTTCAAGATCGCCTATAATCTTAAATACGAGGGCAAGGAAAATGTGCCGAAGGACGGGAGCAATATCTTTGCCTCGAACCACCGCGGCTATGTCGATCCCGTGTTCATCAGCCTCGCCTGCCGTGTGCCGAACACCTTTATGGCCAAGGAGGAGCTTTTCCACGGAAAGAAGTTCTTCGTCTGGATAATCAAAAAGTTCGGCGCGTTCCCCGTTGAAAGAGGCAAGGGAGATATGCAGGCCATAAACACCTCGTTTGAAAAGCTCAATTCGGGACGCAATCTCGTCATCTTCCCGGAGGGGACACGCTCCCACGACGGCAAGGTGGGCAGAGGCAAGACCGGCGTTGCTCTTATCGCCGCAGTGGCACAGTGCCCCGTTATACCCGTGGGCATCAACTACGAGGGCGAAAAGCTGAAGTTCAGAAAGAAGGTCGTTATCCGCTTCGGCAAGCCTATCAGCCCCGAGCAGCTGAAGATAACTACCCCCGGTGCCAAGGAGCTGAAGCTGTTGAGGTCAACAGTCATGGACAGTATCACAGAGCTGGTGCATTGAAATGTTAACAAAATGTAAAATTTTGGTTGCAAAGACCGCAGGTTTCTGTTTTGGTGTAGACAGAGCAATAAAAATAGTGTATAATGAATTAGATATCCGAAATAATGTGGTGACGTTAGGGCCAATCATCCATAACGGAAATGTGGTCGCCGATCTGGAGAAAAGGGGCTGTAAGGCCGTTGAGCTTGGTGAGGTGACTAAGGATAATACCGTTATAATACGCTCGCACGGTGTCGCACAGAGCGTCTATCACAGGCTTGATGAAATAGGCTGCCGCGTGGTGGACGCTACCTGTCCCTTTGTCGAAAGGATCCATAAAACAGCCGCCGATTGCTCCGCAAAGGGCATGACGGTGCTGATCGCAGGGGATCCCTCTCACCCGGAGGTCGAGGGGATAAGAGGACACTGCAGCGGGGATTCCTTTGTGTTTGACGGGTGTGAAGAGCTTGAAAATTTGGTGAAAACCCGATTGCAGGGACAAAAAAAGCTTGCAATTCTGGCGCAGACGACGTATAATAAGAAGAAATGGGAGGAATGCTGCAGGTTTGCAGAGCGTGAGCTTCCCGAGGCTGAAATATTTCATACGATATGCAGCGCCACATCAAAAAGACAGACCGAGGCGGCAGAGCTTGCCAAGGCGGCCGATGTCATGGTGATAGTCGGCGGAAAACACAGCTCGAATACACATAAGCTTAAAGCAGTGTGCGAGGATTATTGCCCCACCTATCTTATCGAGGGGGCGGAGGAGCTTGAAGGCATTGACCTTTCGGCAGCAAAAATTATCGGGATCTCTGCAGGAGCATCAACTCCTGCTTACATAATCAAGGAGGTAGAACGGACCATGAGTGAAATTATCAACAATGAAGAGGAGTTTAACTTCGAGGAGGCAATGGAAGCGTCTCTGAAGCCTATACATATAGGAAAGAGAGTGCAGGGCACTGTTTTGAGTGTGAACAGCAACGAAGTCTGGGTCGATCTCGGAACCAAACAGCAGGGCATCATCCCCGCAGCAGAGCTTAGCGACGATCCCGGCGCCAAGGCCGAGGATATCGTAAAGGTGGGCGATGTTGTGGATCTTATCGTCCTCAAGCCCAATGACCAGGAGGGCATCGTTACCCTGTCCAAGAAGCGCGTTGACGCTGCCGTAGGCTTTGAGAAGATCATGGCTGCAAAGGAGGAGGACGCTGTTCTTACAGGCGTTGTTACCAACGTTATCAAGGGCGGTGTGCTGGTTTCCTGCTTTGGCGTTAAGGTGTTCATCCCCGCATCCCATGCGGCTCCCAAGAGAGATTTTGACCTTAACACTCTGCTGCGTCAGCAGGTAGAGTTCAAGATCATTGAGGTCAATGAGCAGAAGCAGAGAGCCGTCGGCTCGATCAGACTTGTCGCCAAGGAGCAGAGAGCTGCTGCACAGTCCGCCTTCTTTGAGAACACCAAGGTGGGCGATACCGTGAACGGTGAGGTCAAGAGCATCACTGATTACGGCGTGTTCGTTGATCTGGGCGGCGTTGACGGCCTTGTAAGAAGAGCCGATCTTAGCTGGAACCGCTTCAAGCATCCCTCCGAGATCGTTTCTGTAGGCGATAAGATCGACGTTGTTATCAAGGATATCGACCCCGAAACCAAGAAGGTCGCTCTTACCTATAAGAAGGACTCCGAAAATCCGTGGGAGATCTTCAGAGCAAACTATGAGCAGGGACAGGTGATAAAGGCTACTGTAGTTTCGATCACCTCCTTCGGCGCATTCGCACAGATCATCAACGGCGTTGACGGCCTTATCCATATCTCGCAGATCGCTAACAAGAGAGTTGACAACGTTGCCGATATCCTCAAGGTGGGCGATGAGGTCGAGGTCAAGATCACCGAGATCGATGCCGAGAAGAAGCGCATCAGCCTCTCTATGAGAGCGCTGCTCCCCGAGGAGGAGGATGAGGCGGTTTACGATACCGATGAGGCCGACGAGGCTGAAGAGGCAGAGGAGACCGAGGAATAATCCGGCAGTTCCGGAGCATAATAATTTCGCTCGTTCAAAAAAGCACAGGCGCTTTTTATGCGCCGGCAGTTTGAAAGGCAGCAAGGGGGCGAGTTTCGTCCCCTTTTCAATTTCAACAGCGCAAGGAAGGGAGGTATTTGATCCGCTTAGGGCGGAGAAAATATGGATAACAATATTCAGAATGATCCCGGCAGAAAGAGAAAAACTCCCGCAAATATACAGAGAAACGGAACAGTCAGAAGGAAAAGAAAGAAGAGAAGCGTCGGCGCCACAGTGGCGATAAGAAGCGCCAAGGTCATCGGCACCTTCCTGCTCTCGCTGTTTCTTATCATCGTTATCACAGGCTCGATATTCGTGACGGTGCTGACGATCTATGTTCTGAATTTCTCAAATGTTGACGAGACTATCACCCTCGATAAGGGCGGCGTGGTGTCAAGCAATATCACAAAGTTTATGTATGCAAACCCGGACTACGATCCCGATGACCCCGATTCGGAGGAGTACCTGCTTTACTACGCTCTGAAAAATCCCGGCAGGAAATCACAGTGGATAGATCTGACCGAGATACCCCAGCACGTTCAGGACGCTTATATCGCGGCCGAGGACGAGCGCTTTATGGAGCATGACGGCGTTGACTTCCTAAGAACCTTCTCGGCTATCGCAAATACCCTGTTGGGAAGAACACAGGGCGGTTCAACGATCACTATGCAGACGATCAAGAATATCACCGGCGAGAACCAGCAGCAGGGTATCGAGGGTATGGAGCGTAAGATCAAGGAGATCTTCCGGGCTATCAATACCGAGAAGATATACACCAAGGAGGATATCCTCCAGTGCTATCTGAATATCATCGGTCTGGGCGACGGATATCAGGATATCGTCGGCGTTCAGGCAGCGGCGAATTATTACTTCGGCAAGGATATCACCGAGATAGATATCGCCGAGGCTGCCTGCCTTGCTGCTATCACCAAGTCGCCTGTAACACTCAATCCCCTGAACCACGCCGAGGATAACGGCTACCGTAAGGAATGGGTCCTGAAAAAGATGATGGAGCTGGGCTCTATCACCGATGCCGAGTATCAGCACGCCCTCAACGAGAAGCTGAACATTACCGGCGACCCCGAGTTCCAGAGCAGGACTGATGTGGACGAGGACGAGCTGAATAATCAAGGCCTTACCGACTGGTTCATGGACGAGGCTATCGACGAGGCTATAATGCGTATCTCCGAGAAAAAGGGCATCTCCACCGACGATGCAAGACAGGAGCTTTATAACGGAGGCTATAATGTTTATACCTCTGTGGATATGAATATGCAGAAGAAGCTGGAAAAGGAAATGCAGACCGCAAGCAACTTCCAGGTCTATGCCTTTGACGACGACGAGCTGCTCTCCTGCTTCATCGCTATGGATTATGAAGGCAACGTCAAGGCCGTTGTGGGCAAGCGCAGCGAGAAAAAGGACTGGGACGAGTTCAATATCGCTACCGACGGTAAGCGCTCGCCCGGTTCGTGTATCAAGCCTATCGCATCATATGCCCCGGCTATGGATCAGGATATAATCACCTATTCCTCGCTGATAAACGACAGCCCTATCAAGATCAGAAACGAAAAGAACGAGGAGGAGGAGTGGCCTGTAAACTACTCCGAGATCGACGGCTCCTTCGGTAACTGGTCAAGGCAGGATATCTTCGCATGGCAGATGCTGGCAAGGTCGCTCAATACGGCGCCCGCACAGCTGGTCGAGAAGATGACTCCCGCCTACTGCTACAACTTCCTGAAGGAAAAGCTCGACGTTTCTACTCTGACAGAGAACGATATCAACTACTCGCCTGTGACCGTCGGCGGTCTGTCCGAGGGTCTGCATTTGCAGGATCTTGTGGGCGCTTATATGATCTTCGGCAACGGCGGAAAGAAATACGAGGTCACCTATGTGACCAGCATCACCGACTCCGAGGACGAGGTCATCTATGAAAAGAGCGACGGCTATAAGCAGGCTATCAGCGAATCTACCGCTTATGTAATGAATAAGATGATGCAGAAGGTAATCACCGAGTCCAACGGTACCGGACGCTACGCAAGGCTGAACAAGACAGTCCTGGCGGGCAAGACGGGTACCTCCTCCGAATGGAAGGACCTTTCGTTCGTCGGTGTCACACCCGACTATATCAGCGGCGTGTGGGTCGGCTATGAATACCTTGAGCAGATACCCACCGAAAAGTATCAGAACATCGGCGCTATCTGGAAGAACATCTTCGGCGACGTGGCCGAGACCGAACCGCATCACGACTTTGAAAAGCCCGAGACGGTGGTCGAGGCTAAATACTGCACAAGAACAGGTCTGCTGGCCGGAAACGGCTGCACCAGCACCGACATCGGCTACTACAAGCAGACAAACGTCCCTGCGACCTGCAGCGGCTATCATTATTAAAGAGCTGAACGGTATCCCGCCCGAAAGAGGGGGATACCGTTTTCTTGACTGGAGGAAAATATGAACGACATAACCTACTGCGTGCCCTGCCACTTCGGGCTGGAGAGCGTGCTGAAATTCGAGCTTGGCAGGATCGGTGCGGAAAACATCACCGTCAGCGACGGAAAGCTTAGCTTTACCGGCGGAGAGGAAATGGCCGCCCGGGCAAACTACCGCCTTGCCACCGCCGAGCGGGTGCTGATCGAGCTTGGCACCTTCCGAGCGGAGAGCTTTACACAGCTTTTCGACAGCGTAAAAGCACTGCCGCTGGAGCGCTTTATCGGCAGGAAGGACGCCTTCCCCGTCAAGGGACACTGCCTTGACTCAAAGCTCCACTCCGTCCCCGACTGTCAGAAGATCATCAAAAAAGCCGCCGTGGAGCGGCTCAGAAGCAAATACGCCGTCAGCTGGTTCGAGGAGACGGGGGCGGTGCATCAGCTGCAATTCGTCATCAGAAAGGATATCTGCTCGCTGTACTTGGACACTACGGGTGCCGGGCTCCACAAGCGGGGCTACCGTCAGAACTCCAACGAGGCACCTATCAAGGAGACCCTTGCGGCCGGGATAGTCGATCTTGCCCGCATAAGGCAGGATACGGCGGTGGTCGATCCCATGTGCGGCTCCGGCACGTTTCTGATCGAGGCGGCATACAAGGCCGCTAACATCGCCCCGGGGCTGCGCCGGCACTTCGCCGCCGAGCAGTGGGAGCAGTTCGATAAGAGCATCTGGAGAACGGAAAAGGAGCAGGCTCTCGCCGAGGTGAAAAAGGACATCGGTTTCCGCGGGTACGGCTTCGACATCGACCCGGAGGCGGTGGCACTCACCGTTGACAACGCCAAAAAGGCGGGGGTGATCTCACGCATCGAGGCCGCAAAACGCGATATAGCCCATTTTGAGCGCGTCCCCGGAGCAACGGTCATCGTCAACCCGCCCTACGGCGAAAGAATGCTGGAGCTGCGTGAGGCCGAGGAGCTTTACAGGGTCATGGGCGAAAAGCTCGCCCCCACCAGGGACGAGCCCTGCTTCATCATCTCTCCCCACGAGGACTTCGAAAAGTTCTTCGGCCGCAAGGCTGACAAGAAGCGCAAGCTCTATAACGGCATGATAAAGTGCGAGCTGTTCATGTATTTTAAATGATCGTTCTCTTCAGCGCAGGCGCAATAAAGAAGTTTTTTTCCGACACTTCTGCTGTATCACGGCAGAAGTGTCTTTGCGTTACTTAGTGCAGCGCCTGCTAAAAGAAAAAAGAAGAAAGAATAAATAAGAAATAATAATCAAGGTATCGCC
>JAFSSS010000017.1 GCA_017450925.1 Ruminococcus sp.
CTTGCGAGCGAAGTGTGCTTCGCTTTGCGCAACGTCAAGGAGAATTGACGTCATCTTTGATGACGTTGGTAATCATGACGGAAAGCTGGCAAGCAGATGATGTGCAGAGGCGTTAGCCGCGGGTCGTGCGGTGTTGCCTTATGCCTCAACAGACCGGCCTGCAGAACAGGAGGGGGAGCGGATGAAGATCCTTATAATAGCGGACGAGGAGTCAAAATACCTCTGGGACTTCTTTACCCCCGACAAGCTGGAGGGGATCGACATGATAATCTCCTGCGGCGACCTGCGAGCGGAGTACCTTGAGTTTCTTGTCACTATGGGGAAAGCCCCGGTGCTGTACGTTCCCGGGAACCACGACTCACGCTATGAAAAGCATCCCCCGGAGGGCTGCGAGAATGTGGACGGAAGGATCGTCACCGTCGGCGGAGTCAGAGTGCTGGGCTTCGGCGGTTCAATGAAATACGGCATCGGCCCCTATATGTACACCGAAAAGGAGATGCGCAAGCGCATCAAAAAGGCAAGGCGGAGCATTCTTCTCCATTCGGGCTTTGACATCCTTGTGACCCACTCCCCTGCCCGCGGCTACGGCGATATGGACGATCTCCCCCACAGAGGCTTTGAGTGCTTCAACGAGCTAATGGAGCGGTGCCGTCCGAGATATCTGCTCCACGGACACGTCCATGCCACCTACGGCAAACGCTTCAAACGGGTCATCGACCACCCCAGCGGCGCAAGGATCATCAACGGCTATGACCGCTATATCCTTGAATATGACGAAACGCAGAAAAGCTCTCTCACCCGCAGGGATGTTTTCAGACAGCTGTTTTCACCCTTCAGATAGTCCGCAGTGCGGCACACCTGTCAAGCCGGTGTGCCGCTTGTTTTATGATTTCCGAATATTTTCTGTTGCATATGACCATAGAAAGCCCCCTCGGCATAGAAATTTTGCACATTTATATCACAATTTTATAATGAAAACGATTTCGGACTTGAAATACTCAAAAAAATATGATATAATAATCTGTAAATAGTTTCTTTTAGTTAAATGGTGTAACATTTTTAACAGAAACGTCACCGGAGGTGGGGAAATTGGATAAGCGCAGAGTTATCTACTACAGCGACGAGCTGAAGGATGAATTTTCTGTAGCGCAGATCGAGCCCCGCACGATAGATAAGGACTATGTCTATATCCACACCTCCCGCTTCAAACGGTTCACCCACTTTTTCTGGTACAGGATAGTGGCTCTGCCGATAGCATACCTCTATTGCAGATGCACCTTCGGGCATAAGGCCAAAGGAGTACACAAGCTGAAAAAGCTCCGGGGCAAGGGCTTCTTTATGTACGGCAACCACACACAGGATATTGCCGACGCATTCATCCCGACCCTTATCACCTTCCCGAAGACAGTGTATGTCATCGTACACCCCAACAACGTTTCAATGCCGGTGCTGGGAAGGATAACTCCCTCGCTGGGGGCGCTGCCGATACCAAATGACTTTTCCGGCTACCGCAATTTCAAAGAGGCGATAAATACAAGGTACGAAGAGGGAAACTGCATTACAGTTTATCCCGAGGCTCACATCTGGCCCTACTATACAAGGATAAGGCCCTTTGCCGATACCTCCTTTGACTATCCGGCAAAGCTGGGAGCGCCGGTCTTCGCCTTTACAAATACCTACCGCAAGCGAAGATTCTTCAAGCATCCGCGGATAGTGACCGTCATCGACGGGCCCTTTTACCCGGATATGGAAAAGCCTGTCCGCAGAAGGCGGGCCGAGCTTAGAGACAAGGTCTATAACGCTATGTGCAGGCGGGCCGAGCTTTCGGATCATGTTCAGATAAAATATATCAGACAGGAGAAAAAGCAATGATAGATATCCTGTTCTGCGGAAACGACGGCGTTTTCGACGGTATGCTCACCTGCACCCTCTCCGTTCTGATGCGCACCGATACCGCGGAGCCCTTTCATTTCCATGTGTTCACTATGGACGTCAGTCATCTTGACGAGCGGTATATCCCGCTGACAAAGGAGCATATTGCCCTCTACCGCAAGGCGGTCAAGGAGTTCGGCAAGGATAACCGCGTTACCGTTTACGATGTGACAGAGCTTTACATGAAGTATTTCTCCGGCTGCCCCAACGAGGGAGCCTACTGCTCGCCCTATACGCTGATAAGGCTGCTGGCCGACAGGGTCAAGGGCATCCCCGACAAGCTGCTCTATCTGGATGCGGATATCATGTTCAACCGCGATGTGCGGCTGCTGTGGGACACCGATCTTGAGGGACGTGAATACGCTGCCGCAAGAGACCACTACGGAAAGTATCTGCTTTATCCCAACTATATAAATGCGGGTGTTCTGCTGTTCAATATTGCAGAGGCAAAGCGGACGAGGCTGTTCCCTAAAGCCCGGGCGTGGCTGCAGCGGAAAAAGCTGACCTTTGCCGACCAAAGCGCTCTGATTCGCTCAACCACGAGGAAAAAGGTGCTGCCCCAACGCTTCAACGACCAGAAGTTCCTGCACAGGCACACGGTGGTGCGGCATTTCTCGAAGCGGCTCTTCTGGCTGCCCTATCCCCATACGGACAACATCAAACAGTGGCATATCGACAAGGTACACAAGGTGTTCGGGTACAGACAGTTTGATGACATCTATGATAAATACCTTTCGCTGATAAAATCATCCCCAGTTAAGGAGATATTATGAAAAACACAATTATTCCGGTATTCTATGCCTGCGACGACTCTTTCGTGAAATACACGGTGGTGTCGCTGTACTCAATGATCGCCAATGCCTCGCGGGAGCGGAGGTATGTGGTGCATATACTCAACGCCGGTATTTCGGAGGAACTGCGGGAGTCGGTCTCTGCCCTCGCAGACGAGTGCTTTGAGATACGCTTTGTGGATGTGACCGAGCGTATTGACTCCATACCCTGCAAGCTGCCGCTAAGAGACTACTACTCCAAGACCACCTACTACCGCCTGTTTATAGCCGAGATGTTCCCGGAGTATGACAAGGCGATATACATCGACAGCGATACTGTTGTGGGCGGAGATATAAGCGAGTTCTATGATACCGCTATCGGTGACTCCTGGCTGGGTGCCTGTCACGAGCAGGCTATGGTGCAGGCCGAGGAGTTCGGCAGCTATGTGGAAAAGGTCATCGGCATCTCACGCTACAACTATTTCAATGCGGGAATACTGCTTATCAACTGCGTGCAGTTCAGAGAGCATAAGGTGCTGGAGAGGTTCATCGAGACACTGGGATATTATAATTTCGTAGTCACACAGGACGAGGATTATCTGAACCTTATCTGCAAGGATCACGTCCGCTGGATAGACCAGCGCTGGAATACCGAGATCTTCGGCACTCTGCCTCACCCTATCGAAGAGGCGAAGATGATACACTATATAATGGTAAACAAGCCCTGGCATTACGAGGACTGCCCCTACGGCGATATCTTCTGGAGGTATGCGGAGAACACCTCTGTATGCAGCGAGATAAAGGAAGTGCTGGCGAATTATTCCGACGAGGAAAAGCGCATAGATGCCGAATCGGCCGAAAGGCTGGCCGCCACCGCCGTTGCAGAGACAAAGCGGGCGGATAACTATCTCAACCTTGTCAACCGCGACAAGCGGGCTGCCGACCGTGTTGAGGTAGTAAAGCGGATAGAGCAGTTCGAGCGCGAGGGGCGCTTCGACGAGGACGTTGAGGATGACCCTCCCGGAAGGATGCTTATGCCGGACGAGATAGAGTATATCCGCCGGGGCACGGCTGACAGGCTCAAGACCAAGGCGGCCTTTGCTATGGCAAGGAAGTATGTGAACGGCCTCGTTCAGGACAAAAAGCTGATCGTCAAGGAAATACGGGGGATAGAGAATTTTAAAGGCCTCAACTCCGGAGCGGTCATCACCTGCAACCACTTCAACGCCTTCGACAGCTTTGCGATACATATGACCTATGATGCATCTGCACACAAAAAGCGGGAGTTCTGGCGGGTCATCAGAGAGGGAAATTTTACCTCCTTCCCCGGCTTTTACGGACAGCTTATGCGCAGCTGCAATACCCTGCCCCTTTCCTCAAATCTGACGACCATGAAAAAATTCTATGCGGCTGTTGACCGGCTGCTGCAGGAGGGGCATTTTGTGCTGTTCTATCCCGAGCAGAGTATGTGGTGGAACTACCGCAAGCCCAAGCCGCTGAAGCGGGGAGCCTTCAGCTTTGCCGCCAAGAACGGCGTGCCTGTGCTGCCCTGCTTCATCACCATGAAGGACTCGGATATCATGGGCGAGGACGGGTTCTATGTACAGGAGTACACTATCCATGTTTCGGAGCCGATATATCCCGACACCTCCCTGCCCAAGCGGGCGCAGTCGGAGGAAATGATGCGCAGGAATTACGAGCTTTGGAAACAGATATATGAAACGGAATACGATATGCCGCTGATCTACACCACCGAGCCGGAGAAAACACCATGAAGAAGTACCTGCGTTTTCTTATCCCGGCACTGGCGGCGGCTGCTGTCGCCGGCGCTTCGGCTGCTGCATCCCCGCTGAACAGGCTGACACTTTCAGCAGGAGAACGGATAGCTGCGCTGGCGGTGCCTTTTGCGGCAGCGTTCGTTTTCCTTGCTGCAATAAACATCGCTGCCGACAAGCCCTCGGTGTTTCGGTCGGCAAAAAGGATATACTGCTTCGGTATGCCCTTTGCGCTGCTGCTGCCGACAGATAAGCTGTTCAGCCACGATAAGTCGGCGCTTTATTCCGAGGAGTTTTTCAGCCGGTTCTTCCCGGCATGGGCGGCGGTATGGATCATCGGCATCGCGGCGATCTGGCTGGTGATGAAGCTTATCGGCATCGCTGCGGGAAAGGCTGTCAAAAGCGGAGGTCTGTCCGGCAGACTGCTCTGCGGGCTGGCGGTCATGTTCACACCCCAGAAGATACTCGACCGCGAGGACAGAAAGGGCAGGAGCCGCTGGGTGCTGCTTGCTGTCTGCACGCTGCTGGCAGCGCTGGGAGTATTTATCGGTACGGTGGCGGTCTTCCTCGGGACGGTCTATTCAAACATGGAGTTCGAGGCGATACTGTTCACCCTGCGGTTTGCCGCCGGCGGACTGGCGATAGAGGATATAATCTCCGGCACTGCTATAGTGCTGGTGGTGGTCGGACTGTCGGTGTATATATTTCTCCAGCTTTTCAGATGCTTCCGCAATGACAGCTTCACCGTCCCCGAAAAGGACGGCGGCAGGCTGACCTTTGCGATGAACGGAAGGAAGCGGGCTGTGGGCATCGTGCTGTCTGTCATCATATTTGCCGTCGGGCTGACGATGTTCTCTGTGCAGACACGGTTCATCCACTATCTCTCCGTAAAGGCCGGAAGATCAACGGTCTATGAAAGCTATTACGTCAAGCCGGAGGAGAGCGTGGTCTCCTTCCCGGGAGAAAAGCGAAATCTGATATTCATTTATCTTGAGTCGATAGAGACCTCCTTTGCCTCTGCCGAGGCGGGCGGGGCAATGGACAGGAACTACATCTCCGAGCTGACAGCCCTTGCCGGTGAGGAGGGCTGCATAAACTTCTCCAACACGGAGCTGCTGGGCGGACCGTCGGTCTTTGTGCCGTCGATCTCATTCACGCAGGGCTCCACAGTGGCGCAGACCTCGGGCATCTCACTGAACACACAGCTCTTCCCGGAGCATGGAAGAGTGGAATATCCCGATATGATAAGGCTCGAGGATATCCTCCACCGAAACGGCTATAACCAGCTTTACATCGAGGGCTCAAACGGCGAGTTCTCCATGTATGACAAGTATGTGGGACGGTACGAGGAATGCATCCTCTTTGACCGCATAACCGCCGCTGAACAGGGCTATACCGACGAGGGCGCCGACTACATCTGGAAGTGGGGCATCGAGGACCGCAAGCTGATCGACATCTCAAAGCAGCTGATAACCGACATCTCGAAAAAGGATAAGCCCTTCTTCGTGACGATGTACACTATGGACACCCACACCTTTGAGAGCGGACACCGCTGCTCCGACTGCGACAGCAGCATCGGCAACGACTATCTTGCAGCCGTTGACTGCTCCTCACGGCAGGTGACGGAGTTCGTGAACTGGATAAGGCAGCAGCCCTTTTACGAGAACACTACCGTTATTCTTATAGGCGACCACCTGGGCAACGAGCATACCACCGAGGTAAGCTTTGGCAAGGACTATACACGGACGACCTACAACTGCATCATCAATGCGGCTAAGGAGCCGGCAAGGAGCAAGGGCAGGATATTCTCCTCGCTGGATATGTTCCCCACCACCCTTTCGGCTATCGGTGCCGAGATAAAGGGGGACAGACTTGGTCTCGGAACTGACCTGTTCTCCGACACCAAGACCCTCTGCGAGGAGCTGGGCGAGGAGGAATACAAGCTCCAGCTTGAACGCACCAGCGACTACTACCGCCGGGTGTTTTTGGGAATGTGATGCTGTATATTAAGGCAACACCGCACGACCCCTGTGCATCAGATGCGCCGTCCAGATTTTCGTCAGATTGCCTAAATTTGACGCAGGCTTGCTGACGCAAGTCAAGGAGAATTTGGGTAATATGACGGAAAGCTGGCAAGCAGATGATGTGCAGGGGTCGTGCGGTGTTGCCTTAAATATGCTGATACCGGCTATCCCCGGAGCCTGCGGGGATAGCCGGTCACTTTTATCACTGCAGGCGCTCTTTTCTGCCTACGGGCTGTTTCCGTTATTGACGAATGTGGGGTTTTGTGTTATAATCATGGTAAGGATATTATTATGGGGAGGACAGTCATGCATAACAACTTCAACAAGCAGGGCAAGGACTATAAGACCCGGAAAATACTTATCGCAGAGGATGAATTTGTAAACCGGGAGATACTTATCAATATCCTTGGAAACAGCTTCGACATCCTCACCGCCGAGGACGGTGAAGCCACACTGTCCGTGATCGAAAGAGAGTACAACGAGCTTTCGCTGGTGCTGCTCGATCTGAATATGCCCAAGCTAAGCGGCCTTGAGCTATTAAAGCGCATAAAGGACGAGCCTAAGTATAAGTCTCTGCCTGTGATCGTTATGACCGCAGACAGCGAGGCCGAGGTGGAAAGCCTTATGCTGGGTGCTGTGGATTTCATCCCCAAGCCCTATCCCGAGGCGAGGATAGTCAATGCCAGAATTATCCGTACTATCGAGCTATTTGAGGACAGAGAGCTTATCAGCGCCACCGAGCGGGACAGCGTGACCGGGCTTTATAACAAGGAATATTTCTACAAATACTGCACCGAGCTGGACAGCTCTGCCGGAGAAGCAGGAATGGATGCCGCCGTCATCGACATCAACCACTTCCACATCATCAATGACCGCTTCGGCATGAGCTACGGCGATGAGATACTCCGCGCCGTCAGCGACAGGCTAAGAGAGTTCATCAACGCTAAAGGCGGCATCGTCTGCCGCAAGGAGGGGGATATGTTCTTAGCATATCTGCCGGGAGGCTGTGACTTCTCCGAGATGATTGCCAGCGCTTCGGTGACTCTCAAAAAGGACGAGTCCGCCAACAGCTCCGTAAGGCTAAGAGCGGGCGTTTACCGCAATGCTGACCGGACAGTAGGCATCGAGGCCCGCTTTGACCGGGCAAAAATGGCTGCGGACACTATCCGCAACAACCTTACCAAGAATATTGAATACTACGACAGCTCTCTGCGTGATAAGGAGCTTTACACCGAACAGCTGGTGGACGATTTCCGCACCGCTATAGATCAAGGGCATTTTGTGGTGTACTTCCAGCCGAAATTCGACATTCGGCCCAGAGAGGCAGTGCTTGCCAGCGCCGAGGCCCTTGTAAGGTGGAAGCATCCCACCTTTGGGATGATATCGCCGGGCGTGTTCATTCCTCTGTTTGAGGGCAACGGCCTTATACAGGAGCTTGATCTCTTTGTCTGGAGGGCTGCCGCAAGACAGATAAGGGACTGGAAGGACAGGCTGGGATACACACTGCCGGTGTCGGTGAACGTTTCAAGGATAGACCTCTATGACCCCGACCTTATCGACATCCTGCAGGGAATCGTCAGCGAGAACGGGCTGTCTCCCGCCGACCTGCTGCTGGAGATAACCGAGTCTGCCTATACCGAGGAAAGCTACAGCATCGTTGAGACTATCGTCAAGCTGCGGGAGCTGGGTTTCAAAATAGAAATGGACGACTTTGGCAGCGGCTACTCCTCGCTGAATATGCTATCGACGCTTCCGATAGATGCTCTGAAGCTGGATATGAAATTCATCAAGAGCGCCTTCAGCCTCAACAAGGACACCCGTATGCTTGAGGTCATCATCGACATGGCCAAGTATCTCGGCGTTCCTGTCATAGCCGAGGGCGTTGAGACCAAGGAGCAGCTGGACTCGCTGAAGGTCATCGGCTGCGATATAGTTCAAGGCTATTACTTCTCCCGCCCGGTGCCGGCGGCGGATCTTGAGCCCTTCATAGAAAAGCGTATCCTGCAGGCAGCCGCCGGCAGGACGGAGCAGGAGCTGCTGTCTATCAGAAAGGCACAGAGCGCTCTAAGCGGCATCAGCTTTTCAAGCATCGCGCAGGCTCTCTCGAAGGACTATTTCAGCATCTACTATGTCGATACAGAAAGCGGCCGTTTCATCGAATACAGCTCCAGCAGGGAGTATCAGTCGCTGGAGATCGAAAAGGGCGGCGAGGACTTCTTCGGCTTGAGCCGCAGAAATATTCTTAGGGTCGTCCATCCGGATGACATCGGCATGATACTTTCTGCCTTCACCAAGGAGAATATATTGAGCGCCCTTAGGGACAGCGGATCATTCACCATGACCTATCGGCTGATGCTCGGGGGCGTGCCGAATTACGTCCACCTCAAAGCCGCAGGAATGGAGCATGAGGGCAAGAAATATATCGTTGTGGGCGTCAGCAGCATTGACAGGCAGATAAAGAGCAGTCAGAGCGGGCTGACCAATGAGGTGTTGTTATGAGCGAAAAGGACAAGCTGCATACAGGCGAGCTTTATCTACCCGGCGACCCGGAGATACTGAAACGGCAGACGGAATGTCTGGAGCTTTTGTATGATTACAACCGCACCCGCCCCTCTGAAAGCGAAAGGCGCACCTCCCTGCTGAAGGAAATGTTTGCGGAGATAGGCGAGGGATGCTATATCGAGCCGCCCTTTCACGCTAACTTCGGCGGGGCGCACTGTCACTTCGGCAAGGGGATATACGCCAATTTCGGGCTCACACTGGTGGATGATACACACATCTATGTGGGCGACTTCACCATGTTCGGCCCCCATGTCACAGTCGCCACGGCGGGGCATCCCATATGCCCGCCCCTTCGGGAGCGGCAGTATCAGTACAATATGCCGGTACATATAGGCAAAAACTGCTGGATAGGCGCGGGTGCGGTCATCCTGCCGGGAGTGACGGTGGGAGATAACACCGTCATCGGTGCCGGCAGCCTTGTGACTAAGGACATCCCCGCAAACGTGCTGGCCTACGGCAGCCCCTGCCGGGTGCAGAGAGAGATAGGCAGCCGCGACCGGGAGTTCTATTTTAGGGACAGACGCATCCCGCAGGAAATAATAGACGAATACGGACTTTAAGGCAACACCGCACGACTCGCGGCTAACGCCTCTGCACATCATCTGCTTGCCAGCTTTCCGTCATATTACCCAAATTCTCCTTGACTTGCGTCAGCAAGCCTGCGTCGAATTTAGGCAATCTGACGAAAAGCTGGACGGCGCATCTGATGCACAGGGGTCATGCGGTGTTGC